>JBDSEW010000240.1:0-24396 GCA_039919825.1 Chitinophagales bacterium
TATTCCAACGGGCAGACCTATTCCAGCACCAATAAGGGCTCCTCTGCCAACACCTCCGCGCCTGCGAATAAATATTTGTTTTATTCCGATGGCAGGGATATAAACAGTCGCTGCTGCCTGGTTCACCAAACTATCGCCAGGTAAATTAGTCCTGTCTGAATAAATGTAAATACCGGAATCGTCTATATTATATAAGACGCCTTTGATAGACGGTCGACCTTCAAAAGTAATTTTTGCCATATACACTTTTGAATTGACCCTTTGCAGATGGTTAATTTAATTTAAGTACAAATGCGGCGCATTGTATTTATTGCAGGTTCTTTCATTTGTTTCTGAGTACTATGTATAACAGCACTTCTTTGCTTTCTTCCCGCTGCCACACGGACAGGGAGAATTTCTATCCACCTTTGTGGAAACAGCGGACTTAGGCGGATTGATGAGCCGTTCAACATCAGAAATATCTTCTTCCGCATGAGGTTCAATTCCAACGATCACCTGCCAGCCGTTGTGATTGCAAACTTCCATGATTTCCATACCTCTTGCCTCCGTCTTCACTTTCACGATGGCAGGGTGGGTTTTTGTGCCAAGTTTACTCATTAGTTTTGCTTTTGATCGTGTGAATTTCGTAATAAAATTGATAGCTCTACATTCGATGTAAAGTTGAGGTTTTAGTATTCACATTCCTTTTGCAGAAGCACAGCATATATCCGATCCTTACTCTTCTATGTTAAAATCCCTCAGGAATCTTTGTGATTGACAATCCTTCCAGGTACGGTGCTAAATGCTGGTAAAATTTTCCTCATCGTTTGTACACCTGTTGCAAGTTGATTCCGAAATATTCATTTGTTATATAATGCGTTTCATATTTTCGCTTCGATAATCCGTAATATAATCATCATACATCTCCGTAGAAGATTGACAATGTCTATTCTTCCATAACACCAAAAGTGAAGAATACTTAATATGGCTCACCTCCCATTCACCTTAATGTCCACTCCACCATTTTCCTTATCAAATTTATTGAGGCGGTATTTGAATGAAAGCATCACATACCTTCCAATGGCATTGGACTGCTGCTGCTGTAGATAGTTGAACTCACTGGTTTGAGTAACGCCGGAATTTTTATTCAGCAGATCAAATCCTTTAAGAGAGATCACACCACGATTCGATTTCAGGATATACCGGATCGCTTCTGCCTGCAGCAAAGGTATGTATGTGGTTCGATCAAAATCTGCAAAGCCGTAATGATTTACATCTGCATTGAATGAAAACTTCCAGTACTGTGAAGGGGTGTAATGCATTTCCAAAAAGTACGACCAGTTGAAATACCGGTTGTTCATTTCTGATTGAACAGAATAGGTGGCATTTGATAATTCTACGCGGCCTCCAAAGTCTATTTCAATCTTTTCCTTTTTCCTGCTATCAAAACTTAAACTGAACTGGTGCGTAAATGCATTGATCGTGTTGGCCACTTCATTTACATAATTAATTCCACGATTGTAATTTTCTTCCACACCGGCATGCAGGTTCAAACCAATGATGCGTACAGGTGTCGAAAAATCAATGCCTGCCGATGCCCGGTAGTCATCACTCACATTCACCAGTGTGAGTGATTGCGATAAATCACTGTTGATTGTTTTGGAATAATTGATCTTATCTTTTGTATATCCTGCATTCAAATTGGTAAACAAAGAAGTAAATGAAAACTGGTCGAACAACATCCAGTGCAAAGATATATTGTGAGCATATTCGGGCTTCAGGTCACGGTTACCTGTAAAGAGTTCAAGAGGATTGATAGTATTCGTTACCGGTAACATCTGGTTGGCATTGGGTGCATTCACAGTCGACTCATAGAGAAAGCGAAGGTGTTCACCCTGCTTAATTTCTTTTTCTATTGAAAACTGCGGCGTGAAATAAATTTCCTGCTGCCTTTGATCTGCATCGCCATTGAGAACGTTTTGCAAAGAAATTCCTCTTGCCGCCAGTGACAAGCGCCATTGTGTTTTTTTTGAGGCGTGCTTTAGCGCAATACCTGTTTGCATCCACAAATTGTTGCGCGAAAAATCAGGGCTCAGTGAATCGATCTGAGAATCATCAACGCCAGGCGTTCCCTGTTCGCGATTTAACATTTCGCTTGTCCCTCCCAGTCTTAGGGCAGGCACTAAATAGTATTGACCGGATAATTTACGGTGAGCAGAGAATCCACTGGAATAATCCCACTGGCTGTTATGATCATCCTGGTATTGGTGCGTAGCGATGCTTTCACCGGAAGGAAAATATTGCGCAAGATTTTTCCATTCCGTTTCCGACAGCGTGCTTTTCGTAGTCAGTGAAAGGTCTGATTTAAAAACCTTCCATTTGCTTCTTCCCTTGTGCAGGTAGTTGATAACCGCATTCCCTTTTATCGAACCTGAATTTTCATAGCTTTCACTAATGAGGGAATTGGTTAATGAATCCGCATTATAATTTTCAGTGCCTGAAGTACCATTTATTTTCACACCCGTGAGTGCTATATTCCCGGTTGCAAAAATCCGCTGCATACTGTCCGGTGTATTCCGCAGATAAAAGTTGATCCTGTTCCCGATGTTTTTTGTATTCTGATCAGAGCTGCCAGCGGTGCTGAATGAGTAGCCGGGTGCAAAGTTTTGCGTAACAGATGTTTGGCTGAGATCCTTATCAAATCCGTTTCCAAGGTAGCTCATGTTAATACGATTGCCGGGTTTTGCCTCATGTGTAAAATTCAAACCTCCGGCACCTGATGTTATCAATCCATTAATCTGCTGACCAAAATCAATTGGCAGCTCATCATCACTTCCCGCTTCGATACGCATACCGCCGCCGCCACCCATCATGCTTCCAATGCCTCCGTTAAAATCTATGTAATCATTAAAGCTGAAACCGAATTGATTGATGTTGTTCAACATGCCCAGGGCCGCAAACTGGTTGGTGTGTGTAAAGCGATATGCTTTCGCACTTGCCTGGTAATGTTTATCTGTACCAATACCTGCCTGCACGTCTCCCATCCATGCACTTTTCATATTGTCCTTTAGTAGCAGGTTAATTGTTTTACTACGTGATCCATCATCAATGCCTGTAAAATCTGCTTCATCTGATTGTTTATCGAATACCTGCACTTTATGGATAGCATCAGCAGGTAAATTTTTGGTAGCCACCTTCGGATCATTGCTGAAGAATTCCTTTCCATCTACCAAAACCTGGTTCACCTCTTCACCCTGTGCTTTAATATTTCCCGCCTGGTCAACCTGAACACCGGGAAGTTTTTTCAGCAAGTCCTCAACAGAAGCATCCGGTTGTGTTTTGTAAGCATCAGCATTGTATTCAACGGTATCGCCTTTAAACTGCAGCGGAATGCGCGCTGCTTTTACTTCCACTCCATCGAGCACCAATGGATTGGTTTGCATCGCAAATGCTCCAAGGTCATTTCCATCGGGCAACGGGACTTGCAGTGAAACAAATTGTGTCTTGTAACCGATAAAGGCGAGCTGAAGCAAATAATTTCCGGGAGCAACGCTCTTAATGTCAAAGGATCCTTCACTGTCACTGATACCAAAAAAAGCAAGCGTAGAATCTTTGGGATCCAACAACGCAGCGGAAACATAACTGATTGGATCTCCGTTTTTATCCACAACATTGCCATGCAATGATTGGTGTTGTGCAAAAACTGTAAGTGACATCAACATCAAAATAAAAGATAACAAGTGCTTCATGATCTGTGTTTAACGGTCATTGATCCTGATGATCACCTGGTTGCCCCCTCCACCTTCCACACCCATCTCTTTCATCTTCTCCTCCCTGATTTTTTTGAATTCTTCCTCTGTTACTTTTTTTCCCTCTTTTGGTTTTACAATTAATGATTCCATCATGGCGTCGGCTTTTACAGAAGTGGCCGTGATGACCTGGTCACCATCGTTGATGTTTACTTCGAGCACCATTCCGGGCAATCCACAGAATGAAGCAGGGCCTGATGAAACAGGAATTGCTGCAGTAAACCAGGCCGTTACTTTCCGTTCATCGTCCTGCCGTGTAGCTTCCTGGCAGGAATAATTCAAAATCATTTTCTGATTGCCGGTAAGTTTCCAGCCGGTTGATTTCAGGTCGCGCTCAATCAAAAATTTGCGTTGCATAAAATCACGCTGGTCGGTGCATTTATTGTTTTTTAAATCACAGTAGAACCGGTTATCAGGCGCATCCATCCTGATGTGAACACCTTCCCCTTCATCCGAACTTTCATGTTCTATAAGAGAAGGTTGTTCTTCCTTTGCAGGATCATTCCTATATAAGGTTGCCGCCGGAGTAAAGTAGAGTACTGAGAAAGCATTTCTTTCTGTAGGGAGATTGGCGGGAGGAGGTGCATTGCCCTGTATGTTAAAGTGAAGTTTCGATTTCTCCTGGTAAAATATTGTCCCCGAAGTTTGTGCAAACGCAAAATTGTCCATCAGGATAAAAGCTAAAAGAAGAAACATGTTTTTCATTTGTTGAAGTTTTGCTGTAAAAGTAGCGGGCTGATTGCAGGCAATGGGTTAATGCATTCCCAATTAAGGTTAATTAAGGTTAATGCATAAGAAAGCCAATGCACTTCCTCTTACCTTTGCAGGGTTACATTTATGTTTTTCCAAAAGAAAATATCACGCATTGCTCTGCTCATGATGGTGAGTGAGCTATTGATTTCACTGTTTGTGATTCGCTGGCTACAATCAGAATTTAATGGAGAGAAGCTGGTGCTACAGAAAAACCTTGCAGAACAATTTATGTCTGCAAAATCAAGGGTGATGGATTCCATCATCGCAAAAAATCTGATCGATCCTATATTGAATGACCCAAAAGGGTTCAGGGTGCGAACCATTCATGAAGAAAATGAAATCGGAACGGACTCCTTTAAGATCTTTACCTACAATACAAGCAGTGATACTATCATCCCGGATTCACCGGAAACAAAAATGAAATTAAAGCCGGGTGATCATCTTCGGCAGCAGGAGCGCATCACACTTCGTATCACGCACGATTCTGTTGATGATGAATTGTACAGAGGTGTCAAACTTTTTATTTCCAAAGCAGCGGGCGCTGAAGGTGAAGCAGACTTCTTCGAACGACACCTTAAGGACGGCGACACTGCACTGCTGAAAACTTATTTTACGGAGAACCTCCAAAAGCGGCAGCTAAATCTCAGGACCAGTTGGACGAGTGATGCTCCTGAAAAAAGCTTACCTCAACCATTCTATTTTGAGAGTCACTTTTTTCAACAACCTTATGGAGTACAGATTGAAGCATACAATAGTTTTCTCGCTGTAAAGATCCTTCCACAAATTGTTTTTGCCCTGTTGCTGCTCATTTTTACCAGTGGTGCTTTTCTATTTAGTTTCCGCAGCTTGCGCAATCAACTAAAACTTTCCGCGATGAAAGACGATTTCATCGGTAACATGTCGCATGAATTGAAAACGCCATTGGCTACCATTAAGATCGCGGTAGAAGCCATGCAGTAGATGGATCCCGTAGAGAAAAAAGAAACGATGAAGGATTATCTCAGCATGACATCGCAGGAGCTAACCCGGCTCGACACACTGATGAATAAAGTGATGAACAGTATTCTTCCGGAGAACAGCGAACAGGCATTTAATTTTGAATTGGTAGACATAAAAAAATTGATTGATCAGGCATTGCAATCACTTGCACCGAATCTGGATCAACGCAATGCAACAATTAATTTTACCTGCGAGCCGGAAGAAGCGGTCGTTCATGCGGAGGCCATTCACGTTCAGGGTATTTTTTACAATCTGATTGACAACAGTCTTAAATATGGAAATCATGCTCCTGAAATTTCCATTCAGCTTTCTAAGACACCTGCTGAAGTGATTTGTATTTTCAGCGATAACGGTCCTGGAATTCCGGAAGAATACATCAGTAAAATATTCGAAAAGTTCTTTCGTGTTCCATCCGGCAACCGGCACAATGTAAAAGGATATGGTCTAGGATTAAACTATGTATCTCAGGTGATGAAACAACATAACGGAACTGTATCAGTTAAAAACCTGCCAACCAATGGCTGTCAGTTCACCCTTACATTCCCCATGTAATGAAGACGAAGGTACTTTATGTGGAAGATGAAGTGAACCTTGGAAGAATTGTTTCCGAAACACTCGAGCAACGTGGCTTTGAGGTGATGCTGGTAAAAGATGGCGCTAAGGTGATAGAGAGTTGTAAAACTTTCTTACCAGACATCTGTGTGCTGGATGTGATGCTGCCGCATATCGATGGATTTGAGCTCGGAAAAAATATCCGCGAGTTGTTTATAGACTTACCCGTTATTTTTCTCACCGCCAAAACGCAAACGGCAGATGTGGTGGAAGGCTTTTCTTCCGGCGCCACCGATTACATGCGCAAGCCTTTCAGTATGGAAGAACTGATTGCGCGAATCAACAACCAGCTCCAGCGGTTCACGAAACAAACAATGCCTGAAAATGATGAAGAAATTCCGTTAAGTAAGTTCAGGTTCTTTCCTAAAAGATTTGAATTGCATTATTCGAATTCTGTTGTCAAGTTATCCAACAGGGAAACAGAAGTATTAAACCTGCTTGCTGCCCATGCGAACAAACCCATTGACCGTAAGTTGTTATTGCTGCAGGTCTGGGGCGATGATTCCTTTTTTCATTCGCGCAATCTCGATGTATACATCAGAAAGCTTCGGGAATACCTGGCTGCAGATCCGGGGGTTGAGATTATTACATTGAAGGGAAAGGGGTATCAGTTTCTGGTAGGTAAGTGAAAAAAGCGCACCAAAAAACTTTTTTGCAAGTGCTATCGCTGAATCAAAAATTTTCCCCTTAAAATATTTCCATCAACAAAATTTGCCGTGTATAAATAGACGCCATTACTACCGATATCCGAAACTGAAATTGGGAGTGGTAACTGTAATAGGTGCAAATGACTTACTTCGTACCCAAGCATGTTATAAATAGTAATTGACGATGGTTTTGGATTGAATTTGCTGAAATCAAAAGAGATCTTATTATTGGAGGGAACAGGAAATACGATACTTCGGTTATCAGTTTCCATTTCATTGACAGAATTATCAGAACAGTAGTTGGAAAATGTTCCTGATATCGCCTTATTCCACTCTGCAGGATAAGCTTTTCCAAATGAAATATTTGTTTGCTCCACATCATTTCCTGTTATAGATAAATATTCGGTAAATAATGATTGATATTCTTCTTCTTCACATCCTAACACATTTCCTGCAAACGATTTTGAAACGAAATAATACCTGTTTTGCAATGGATCAACTGTTACGCTGCCACTTAAAAATAAAGTATTGCCTATTGCTTCTACTCCAGTCAATAAATTATTGTTGTACAACTTCAGTTTTTTTGACCATAAAATTTCACCATCGATATTCAACTCTGTTACTGATCCGTTTGTAATTTTTCCTGAATCAGTTTCGGTTTCCAAATTGCCGGCAAGTAAAATAGTATTGCCCTTCATTTTTAAACCAGTTGCTCTGAAGAGTTCATTTGCTGTTACCCGGAACAACCATTGTGGATTCAAATTATTATCTATTCTCAGTATGTTAGTGGTAGGCTCATTTATTAAGGAATCCCAGCCCAGTACAAGAAGACACAAGCTACTATCTTCCATTTGTGAAACATCAATTACTTCATGTATACCCAGTTCCGTTGAATAATTCTTGCTCTGTATTATATTCATTTGAGTGTCCACTTCTATAATAAACAATTGACTCTCCCCTCCTGGAATTTCATCTGTAATTCCTGCGATCAGTAGCTTACCTGATTTCATCATGAGCATATTAGTGGCAATATCATGAGCGCCAATATCAATTCTTTTACCTGAAATTAAGGTGCCCTCCGAATTAAACCTGGTAAGTGTTACGTCAAAATTATCGTCAGCAAAGT
Organism: Chitinophagales bacterium; assembly: GCA_039919825.1. Lineage (GTDB taxonomy): Bacteria > Bacteroidota > Bacteroidia > Chitinophagales > UBA10324 > JACCZZ01. The sequence goes on from JBDSEW010000240.1 coordinate 7,926, forward strand.
CACGATTGTATCCCATGCTAATGATATTTCCTGATGCAAGTTGACAGGCTGCTTTAGTAACCGTCCAATTAAGAGAATCACCATAACCTACTGCAAAAACTATATTTCCAACGGTATCCGCTTTAACTAGTAATCCGTGTATCTGCGGTATCGCTCCCGAAAATAAAAAACCATCTCCGGCAATGTTTACAACGGGAGGTTCAATAACAGTTTCTGTTCCATAGAGCCGGTTTTGGAATTGCAGATTTCCAAGTGTATCCAAAACTATCACTGTTGCACCCTGCAATATTTGTCCAGGCGCTGATTCAAATGTATTTCCTGTAAAAACGAGATTAGAATCAGCATTCAATCTCAGTTTACCTGCACCTCCATTTGAAAGGTCAGCAAAGAATTTAATAAAGTAAGATTGGGAAATAGCTAAGTGAGGAAGGAAAACCGCCATTGAATAGATCAGGAATAGTTTTTTCAAAGCAATAATTTATTGCATACAACGTAACGTCAAAACACAAATTGCTCTGTATATTTCTTCTAAAGAAATTATCATCGGTGAGACTTTACCTTCTAAGAGCCTGTTAGGATTTCATCTAAATTAAATTCTAAGAAGACATTTTCAAAACATGATAATGATCATAGATGAGAGTGGGGAGCAAGTCCTTCCCCTTAGGGGAAGGATTTAGGATGGGGCTTTAAGGGACATACATGCTCAATTTTATCATTTCCTAACAGCCTCTAAGAGGCAACGCAAACATATTGGAAATTCGCACTTGACTTTTAAAAATAAGAAGCAAACCCAAATTGTATCACACCGGTTTTTGAAGGCGGGTTACCCAATAAATCCTGGTGGAGTTCATAGCGGTAATTGAATCGTAATACTGTAGAACCCACCGGCCGGAATGAAACTCCGGGAACAACAGCCCAAACATCATCTGAAATATTACCGCCTGTATCACTAAACTTTCCCTGGTTATAGTCTGCATACTCCAACCGCGTAACGAGGTTGATCTTCGCATTTTCCCAACCCAGCAATTTATGCTGTACAATAGTACCTACCACATCCAGGAAGCCACCGAACTGCCTGCTGCCAAAAGACTGACTGTAACTATCAGGAACATCCACAAAAACTTTAGCTACTTCTGTTGTAATGATCAGCCGGTTTTTGAGTTGCGACGTACTGAAATCAATGGCTGCAACGCTTGCATTTCTTTTTTCGTCGAGCACTATTCCATCTTCTTTCCATTTGTTGTACACGCCTGTCATAAATGAAATACCCAGCTCACCAATCTTTCTATTCCTCACTGCAATTTTTCCGGTAAACATCGGAATGCCGCTGTTGCTCTCTTCGAATTTCTCAGGATCGGATTTTCCTGCTGCAAGCGAAGTTCTGTTATCGGTGTTGGAAATGATTTCATCATTGAATCCATTGGTGAGATAGGCTTCATACCCCAGCACCCAGCTTCGAACAAAATATTTTCCATGCAACCCGAACCCCACATTAGCAAGCGTAGCAGGAATTATAGTAGTGGAAGAAATCGGACGGTCAATAAAATCCCACTTAGGTCCGTCGTGATTCTGATTGAAGGAACCAATGGGATTTAAAATAATACCCATGTTAAGATTTACCAACGGATGAAATTCTATTTCCATCGAAGCATACTCCAGGTTAATCTCCTCTGTCCCATCTTCAAATTCAATCTCTGAGAGAAATTTTATCCTTTTCCCGATGGTCGAAGAAAGAAAAATGGACATTCTGCGGAACTGAAAAGAAAAGCCATCCGAAGTTCCGTCTGTAGAAGCATACTGTGTATTTGCCTCCAGGTAACCTCCAATAGCAATGGGTAATTTACCGAATGAAAGACCAGGCCTGTTGTAAAGAGCATCCATATTTAATTTCTGAGTACTGCTATCAACGGGAATATGTTTAATAAAAGCACTATCAGTTTGAGCGTTGGCGGCAAGAGAAACGGCAAGCAAAATAAGTACGGCAACAAAATTTCTATAGTTGAATGTAAATGTTGTCATGGTCATGTGTAATTTGAAATGTTTTTAAATTTTCTTCTGCCGGCGGATTCTGAACAATACCTGTATTCGAGAACTCACTGCCGTGACAGGGACAAACCAAATAGGTTCCCTGTGTACGCAACTCACATCCTTTGTGCGTGCATTCCATCAGCACAGCAGAATACTGCTCCTCGCTGATTTTGTAAACACCTATAGGGAAATTGTATTGCGGGATTTTCACCAATACAAATTTCCGCGCTATTGATTTATTGTCGGCTTCCGCTATGAATTCTGTTTTTTTTATTCCGACTTTATTATTTGCTACCGTGGTTGCTGCAAAGTAGTTGGAACTGGCACAACTTTGCAGCAGCGTAGATAAAGCTGTACCACTTAAACACACCATCCCACACACTTTAATAAAGTCTTTTCTGTACATCTTGTTAAAGTGATTCAAGGAATTTCAGGAGCGCGTTTTTTTCAGTTGTTGAAAGATCCTGAAATTTATTTTTGCTTTCTGAAGCTTCTCCACCATGAAATAATATAGCATCTTCAATGTTAGTCGCCCTTCCGTCGTGCAATAAAAAATATTGTCCGCCCTGTGAATCAGGTGAAAGTCCCAGGCCCCAGAGTGGTGGTGTTCTCCATTCAAAGGTTTTTGCATTGCCTTCTGTGTACCCATCATCCAGGCCGCTTCCCATGTCATGCAAAAGCAAATCAGTATATGGATGGAATTCTTTGTTTGATAGCGCATCAATAGTTGAGTTACCGGTGATCAGGGTTTGCCTGTGACAACTTTCGCATCCAACACTGATAAACAGGTTCTCCCCCTGAAGCACTTCAGGATCATCCTGCTTTCTCTGTATAGGAGCTTTCAAGGTTTGCAGGTAAAATACAACATCATTTACAGTATTTGTTGAGACCTCTCCGTCAGTCTCCAAACCACTATACACATCTTTGGGTTCAAAACCCGAAGTAATCCCCATGTCCTGGTTGTAGGCATTAACCGTCTGGTGTAAAAGATTGTAGGCTCCGGCTTTTTTACCGAAACGGGTAATGTACCGCCCTCCCTGTTCAATTGGATACTCATGCAGAATCAGGTAACCTGGCAAGTACGACCAGTTCGGAACGCCGGATATACCATCTCCATCTGCATCGTGGGGATCTGCCATTGCAAGAATGTCAGCATCCGGCACCAATTCTATATACCCAAGGCCTGTATTTGCCGGCGGCGTAAATTTTGAAGAGGTAGCATCGCCGGGAATTTGTTCAGGAGCAAATCCGGGTAAAGACCTGTTTTGAAGTTGTGGTCCACCCACATGCAAAAACTGGTTGCCTGTACTGTCAACCTGCCCGAACCGCGTAAGTGTAGTAAAGGGATGTCCTTTTCCGTCGCCTGCATGACAACTTCCACAACTGGTGGCGACGAATAGGGGACCAAGGCCGGTTTCAGCAGTAAATATATCATCGTTAAAAGCGATGTCTCCCCGTAAAAACTGTTTCGACTGTGAGGAAGTGAGTCCTTCAACCGGGCCATCCAAAATCTCATCTTCTGCAGGTGATGAGGGGAGTAGTTGCTCACATGCAGAAAGAGAAAGAACGAGGAGTACACTAGCGAATAATAATTTATGGGTGGAACGCATTCGCATGGTATAAATGTGTTTTTGAAAGTATAAATGTATAAAGTTAGATTCATCTAACAAATTTATTTGAAAAATACCTTCCAAATTTGTTTAACTGGATTTTCAATTCCTACTTTTATCCCATGAATTCATTTACAGCGGAAAACTACCTTAAAGCGCTCTTTACCACATCCAATGAATCGGAAGAAGTGACGGTGAATGAGCTCTCCAAACAACTGAACATCAAGATGCCAACAGTTACCAGCATGATGAAAAAACTGGCGGAGAAAAAACTGGTGTATTATGAAAGTTATAAACCGTTGCGGCTGACCGCAAAAGGAAAGAAAGAGGCAAGCAGGATCATCCGCAAACACCGGCTCACCGAAATGTTCCTGACCCAGCAGATGGGATTTGGCTGGGAAGATGTTCATGCGATTGCGGAACAGGTGGAACACATTCAGTCACGTGAGTTTTTTGAGAAGATGGATGAATTGCTTGGTTATCCCAGGTTCGATCCACACGGTTCCCCTATTCCAGATAAGAATGGGAAAATAGAACGGAAGAATTTCAACAAGCTCAGTGAATGCAAGGCGGGAGAGCAGGTAATACTTGCTGCGGTGATCAATACTTCTGTTGAATTTTTAAAATCTTTGAATCGCCGTGACCTGAAGCTGGGATTGCAACTTAAAATAAAATCTATATCACCCGCCGACAAAACGATGGAAGTGAGTTATGGAAAAAGAAAATCTGAGAAATTCAGTCATGTTGTATGCGAACAACTGCTGATAGAAAATATTTTGAAAAAAGCCTGATAAGATTACACAGAAACAAGTTAATTACCACTTGAAATACCTGTAGAAGAATTTCAAATCAACTATTTCATGAACGCCATTCCTGAACGAAGTGATTTCGATAAGGCGAAGCAGCAGATCCATCCAAATCGTTTCTTCTTCATATATTTGGCCGCAATGAAACCCTTTACCCTTCTTTTTGCCCTCTATACAATGGTGCTCTCCATAGTTCCCTGTTCCGATGGCCTTATTGGTAAGGATACGTCCTATTGCAATATTGAACTTGCAGATCATTCCGATCATCAGGAAACCACAGATGACTGCAGTCCATTCTGTCAGTGTACCTGCTGTCATGCCTTTCTTATCATTACTGTATTCCCACCTTTGCTTCCTGTTCCTGCTTTTTATCATAAAAATATTAATATCTCAGTAGACGGCATTTTATCCCGTTTTGCGGCTGACTTCTGGCAGCCACCCCGTCTTAGCTGATTTCATTTTCTGTAAATCATCTGGTTATTGTTTTGACAATTACCAACATTTGATTTGCATTGCGACGCACCCTTATTTCATCCCTTGAAATGCGCATTTCCATTCGTTGAAATCAACTACAATTTCATGATCAATCGTATCATTCAATTTTCAATAAACAATAAATTCGCAATTGGTCTTTTTACGATTGCACTCATCCTGTATGGGAGCTATTCTGCCACACAACTGCCCATTGACGCCGTACCCGACATCACCAATAACCAGGTGCAAGTGTTCACCCTTTCTCCTTCACTGGCTGCTCAGGAAGTGGAACAATTTGTTACTGCGCCTATTGAACGCAGCCTGGCTTCGCTGCCCGATCTGCTGGAAGTGAGAAGTATTTCGCGGTTCGGACTATCAGTGATTACCGTCGTATTTGAAGATCAGGTAGATATCTATTTCGCACGTACACTTGTTGATCAGCGAATAGAAGAAGCACAGGAAGAAATTCCTCCAGGTATGGGAAAACCGGAAATGGGGCCTGTAAGTACAGGCCTGGGAGAAATCTATCAGTATGTAGTGCATGTTCAACCTGAATTTAAAGGCAGGTACACCGACATGCAACTGCGTGAAATGCAGGACTGGATTGTGGCCCGTCAACTTATCGGAACACCCGGCGTTGCCGAAGTTATCAGCTTTGGCGGGCATCTGAAACAATATGAAGTAGCTGTTGATCCACTCAGGCTTAAGAGCATGAATGTGTCAATTCCTGAAGTGTTTGAAGCATTGCAAAAAAACAATGAGAATACAGGTGGTGCTTACATCGAAAAAAGTTCAACAGCTTATTACATCCGTGGTATTGGATTGGTAAAATCACTGGATGATATTGGAAAGATTGTAGTTAAAACATCTTCCAACAGTATTCCTGTACTCATTCGTGATGTAGCAACACTGCAATTAGGTTCGGCAAACCGCTATGGCGCCATGACCCGCAATGGTGAAGGTGAAGTTTCCGGTGGCGTGGTGATGATGCTTAAAGGTGCCAACAGCGCACAGGTAGTAAAGGCCATCAAAGAAAAAATTCAGGTTATTCAAAAATCACTGCCGGAAGGTGTGATTATTGAACCTTTCCTCGACAGAAGTTCACTGGTGAAAAGAGCCATTGGCACCGTAGAGACGAACCTGATCGAAGGAGCTTTAATTGTTATTCTGATCCTCGTTCTTTTCCTCGGCAACCTGCGTGCTGGTTTAATAGTAGCATCGGTAATTCCGCTTTCCATGCTATTTGCCCTTATCCTGATGAACCTGTTTGGAGTAACAGGTAACCTGATGAGTTTAGGAGCGATTGATTTCGGACTCCTCGTGGATGGTGCGGTGATTATAGTAGAAGCAGCGATCTTCAAAGTGCTGCACACGCGCTATCAGGAGAAAGGAGTTATGCGGCTCAACCAGGAACAGATGGACCATGAGGTTCGTGAAAGTGCATCGCAGATGATGAACTCGGCAACATTCGGACAGATCATCATTTTGATTGTTTACATTCCTATTCTCAGTCTCGTGGGGATAGAAGGAAAAATGTTTAAACCCATGGCCATGACCGTTTCATTTGCTATCATCGGTGCATTAGTTCTTTCACTCACCTACATACCGGTGATGAGCGCTTTGTTTCTTCCTAAAAAAACTTCAGCTAAAAAAAATATCAGTGACCGGATGATGGATCTGTTTCAACGGATCTACAAACCTTCCATTGAGTTTGCCATTCGCCATAGCGTTGCTGTTGTTGTTGCGGCAGTTATTCTTTTCGGAGGTGCTGTTGCCTTATTCAGCCGCATGGGTGCAGAATTTCTACCGACACTCGAAGAGGGTGACTTTGCTTTTCACTCTATGTTGCCCGAGGGCAGCACTGTTGATATGAGCGTAAAGAACAATGCAGCCGTTGAAAAAATACTGATGAAGTTTCCGGAAGTGAAGCAGGTGGTTTGCAAAACGGGTACTACTGAAATTCCTACCGACCCGATGGCACCGTTCGATACAGATGTGATTATCGTGCTAAAAGAGAAAAAAGAGTGGACTACCACCAAAAGCTACCAGGGATTAATGGATACCATGCTCTCAGCTCTAAATGCGCATGTACCTGGAGTTGCATTTGAAGCGATACAACCTATCGAGATGCGTTTTAATGAATTGATGACAGGCGTGCGGCAGGATGTGGCGGTAAAAATATTCGGTGAAAACATTGATTCACTGCCATTGTATGCGCTGCAGGTTGCAAAAGTGATACGCTCCATTGATGGTGCCCAGGATCCACAGGTTGAAAGAACCAGCGGCATGCCACAGGTATCTATTCAGTATGACCGTAGTCGTATTGCGCAGTACGGACTTAACCTTGCCGATTTAAACCGGATGGTTCGCACTGCATTTGCGGGTGAAGCAGCAGGTGTTGTTTTTGAAGATGAAAGAAGATTTGACCTGGTGGTCAGGCTCGAGCAAGCTGACCGGCAGGACATTGACGATGTAAGAAATCTTTTTGTACCGTTGCCTTCAGGAGGACAGATTCCTTTACAACAGGTTGCTGATATTGATTACAGTCTTGGTGCAAATCAAATCAGCAGGGAAGATGCAAAAAGAAGAATCGTTGTTGGCTTCAATGTTTCAGGACGTGATGTTAAAAGCATTGTGTCGGAATTGCAGCAGAAACTGGATAAAGAAGTAAAGCTTCCAGTGGGATACTACTTCACCTTCGGTGGTTCATTCAAAAACCTGGAAGAAGCCAACAATCGATTGGCGGTTGCTGTTCCTGCTGCCTTATTACTGATTTTTGTATTGCTCTTCTTCACCTTTAATTCTTTCCGCGAAGCAACCCTTATTTATACAGCAATCCCTATGAGTGCTATCGGAGGCATTGTTGCTTTGTGGTTGCGGGATATGCCATTCAGCATTTCCGCAGGCGTAGGATTTATTGCCTTGTTCGGAGTCGCTGTATTGAATGGAATTGTTTTGCTTTCAACCTTCAACCAGTTAGAAAAAGAAGGCATTACCGACATCATTGAACGGGTAAGTAAGGGAACTCAAATCAGGTTGCGGCCAGTGCTCATGACAGCCAGCGTCGCTTCACTTGGTTTTTTGCCGATGGCCATTTCAACCTCGGCTGGCGCTGAAGTGCAAAGACCACTTGCAACTGTTGTAATCGGAGGACTGATAACAGCAACTGCTTTAACATTGATTGTGCTGCCGGCCCTTTACCTCCTTTTTTCATCAAAGAAAAAAATAAGCGCTCCAGTCATAACAACAGCATTGCTGCTCTTTCTTCTTTCACAAAGCATGAATGCACAAACACCTGCCTCACGCATCCTCAGCCTCGATAGCTGTACTGCTATGGCATTGAAAAATAACCCTGCATTGCAGTCCTCACAATTGCAGGTAACGCAACAAGAGAAGTTGCAAAAGACCGGATTTGATTTGGGCAAGACGCAAATTTTTTATGAGAATGAAGATTTAATAAAAGATAATAGCAGTGAAGGCATCCTGAAGATCGGCTTCTCGCAGACCATTGACTTTCCAACTACTTACCTCGCACAAAGCAAACTGAACAGGCAACAAACGGGCATTGCAGAAACAAACCGCTCACTTACTGAAAAAGAGTTGATTCGTGATGTTCGTTTTGCCTATTTCGATCTGTGGCTGGTGGTTGAAAAGCAAAAACTCTGGCAACAGCAGGATAGCGTGTTTGCTTCCTTTGCAGATGCTGCAACCTTACGCTTCAGCGCCGGAGAAACCAACAAACTTGAACTGATTTCTTCGCAGGCAAAACGAAAAGAAATTCAACTCGCTTTGCAAGCTGCCATTAGCGATGTCGCCATTGCGCAGCAGGAATTGATGCAACTGCTAAATACTACCGAATTGGTTTTGCCTGTAGGCGGGGCAATGGAAAAACTTCAGGAAGTGATAATAGCACAATCAACTGCACATCCATTTTTGAATGTTTACCAGCAACGTATTTCGCTGGCAGGATATCAAAAAAAGGTAGCGGTAAATAAGCTGCTGCCCGATTTATCGCTTCGCTACTTTAATCAAAACTGGTACGGCAAAGAGCCCGGTTACCGCGGATACAGTTTTGCAGTCGGTATCCCACTTTTCTTCTGGGCGCAACAGGGAAAAATTCAGGGCGCGAAACTGCAGCAACAGATTGCGCAAAAAGATTTTGAAAGTGCAACGCTTCAGTTCAATGCTGCTTACAACAAGGCATTGCTACAATACAGCAAACAGCAACAATTGCTTCAATACTATGAAAGCGCCGGTTTGCGGCAGGCGGATGAATTACTAAACAATGCTACGCTTGCATTTCGAAATGGCGAAATCGGTTACCTCGAATACACGGCTTTGCTGTCACAGGGCAGTGCCATAAGGAGCAACTATCTCACTGCACTCAACAACTACAACCAGGCAGTGATTCAAATCAACTACTTCACTAACAAATAAAATCTCAGGAGAATGAAACGGTTAAATAATCATCTTCAAATAATCAGCAACAATAAAAGTTTTTTTATTGGCCTGTTGCTGTTGTCCATTGCGGTATTCTATGCAGGTTGCGGGAATAAAACCGATGGCCTTTCAAAAGAAGTTGCTGGCGAAGAACATGAAGTGCATGAAGAAGACGATGGCAACGTAGTAGAACTCACGCAACAGCAATTCAGCGCCATTGACATTCAATTGGGCAGCATTGAACAAAAAAACCTGAGTGCCACTTTAAAAACAACAGGTTTTTTAAAAGTACCTCCACAAAACAAAGCAAGCATTACGTCGTCAACCGGTGGAACGGTACAAAACATCCTGGTACGTGAAGGTGACTATGTGCAAAAAGGTCAAACGCTTGTTACGATCATGAATGCACAATTTGTAAAAATGCAGCAGGAATACCTGGATGCGCAGTCACAGCTTTTGTTTACAGAAGCAGATTATTACCGCCAGAAAGAACTAAGTGATAAAAATGTTTCCTCACAAAAATCCTTTCAGCAGGTGACTGCCAATTATCATTCGTTAAAAACAAGTGTAAATGCACTCCGGCAGCAATTGGCTTTGCTCAATATCAATTCAGCCAATCTTACTTTTGAAAATATTTCTTCTGTCGTACATATTAAAAGCTCCATCAACGGAAACATTTCTCACATTGACATTAACATCGGCAGTAATATCGAAACCAGTAAATCTTTAATGGAGGTTGTCGACAACTCCCGGCTGCATGTAGATCTATTTGTATTTGAACAGGATTTATCAAAAGTAAAAGAAGGCCAGCAGGCAGATTTAACGCTGATCAATACTCCGGGTAAAAATTATACTGCAAAAATATTTGCTGTCGGAAATGCTTTTGAGAATGAGACAAAAACAATTCCTGTGCATGCAGAAATCACCGGCGACAAAAAGGGATTGATTGAAGGTATGAATGTAACAGCGTTTATAACAACCGATCAGAATTTCGTACCTTCTGTACCTTCCACTGCTATCATTAACAATGGTGGAAACGATTTCATTTTTATTCAAACTCACGCACATCCGGTCACAAAGCATGATCATGCGGAGACAGAACATGAAGAAGTAAAACAGGAAATGGGCGAGATGATAACCTTTGAAAGAATTCCTATAAAACGCGGCGTAACCAATGGCAACTTCTCTGAGATTACTTCACTTTCTGCAGAAGAATTTTCTGAGCATGTAAAAGTAGTAACGAATGGTGCATTTTACCTCATGGCCATGCTTACCAATACAGAAGGTCATGAACATTGAGATTAAGGTAGAAGTTATCTCAAAATAGCTCAGGGTCATCCTGAACTTGTTTCAGGATCTATTCTTAACATAGAGAGATGCTGTCCACAGGATCCTTCGGAAAATAAATTCAGCATGACGGCTTTAAAGGAGCATTTTGAGATAGCTTATAACAATATGATAGATCAATCACCGCTATTAATTAAGTAAGATGAAATTTCCCATCCACGATAAAAAATTTCTTTTCCTGCTCGCAGCCGTTGTAACGGTGGTAACACTGGAAATTCTGTCCCTCACAGGCATTCATCTTCCAATGCCTTATGCACCTTTTATTTTCGCAGTGCTGATACTTGGTATTGGTTATAAAGTTCTTTGGGAAGGATTGCAGGCATTGACGAAACTGAAGTTCAGCAGCATCAACCTGCTGATGACCATCGCAGTGGTCGGTGCCTTTTATCTTGGTGAATATCCTGAGGCAGCAGTAGTAATTGTGCTGTATGTGCTTGGAGAAAGATTGGAAGATTTAGGAATTGAAAACAGTAAGTCAGCTTTGGATGAATTGATTTCCAGGTCGCCAAAGACGGCAATATTGAAAGAAGGAAACCAGGAAATAGCCATTGATAAGATTCCCGTTGGTTCAGTGGTACAGGTAAAGCCCGGGAGCATGATTCCGCTGGATGGAAAAATTATTTCAGGAACCACCACCGTAGATGAAGCTGCTATTACCGGTGAGCCCATTCCAAAAGATAAACATTCAGGTGATTTGGTATTCGCCGGCACCTTAAATAGAAATGGTTTCATTGAAGTTGAAACCACCAAAACTTCGGCTGACACTACCTTCTCAAAAATCATCCGGCTCACGTTTCAAGCACAGGCCAATAAATCCGACACACAAAAGTTTATTCAAAAGTTTTCAAAAATTTATACTCCCACCATTATAGTTCTTGCAGCATTGGTACTGATAATCCCGGTTTATATGCTGCAGCAACCTTTTGATAAATGGCTGCAGCAAGCCATCACCCTGCTGGTAATTGCCTGCCCCTGTGCATTGGTTATTTCGACACCGGTGGCTATTTATGCTGCAATCGGAAATGCATCTGCAAAGGGTGCCTTGATAAAAGGAGGAAAATACATTGAAGCATTGGCAGGCATTAAAGCAATAGCACTTGATAAAACAAGAACCATTACCTATGGCAGACCTGTAGTTTCTGATTTGATTCCTTTAAACGGCACCACAGAAGAAGAGCTGCTTGCGTGTGCAGCAGGTGCTGAAGTTTTTTCTGAACATCCGTTGGCTGAGGCAATAATCAATGCATCGCGAGAGAGAGGATTTGAACCACATAAAGTTGAAAAGTTTCAGAGTGTTGCCGGTAAAGGTGCCATTGCCGAATGTCTTGTTTGTGAGGATGAAACCATCTTTGTTGGAAAACTCAATTTCATCAGGGAACACCAGCCGGTAACAGCAGATGTAGAACAAATTGTTGAACGCCTTTCTGCACAGGGAAAAACAAGTGTGGTGGTAAGTTTTGGAAATGGTGTAGCAGGAATAATCGGATTAACGGATGAAATAAAACCCGACAGTATTTCGGCTCTCCGGGAAATTAGTTCACTAAACATAACACCAGTCATGCTCACCGGCGATCATGAGACGGCAGCACGTTATATTGCATCACAAGTTGGAATTAAAACTATTTATGGAGGTTTATTACCGGAAGACAAATCGAGCCGTATTACGGAACTGCTGACACAGTACTCTTCTGTTGCAATGGTAGGCGACGGAATCAACGATGCACCTGCGTTGGCACAATCCACCGTTGGCATAGCCATGGGAGCAGCAGGAAGCGACACCGCTATTGAAACTGCCAACATTGCGTTGATGAATGATAAACTTTCGCTAATTCCCTTCCTGATCCGGTTAGGTAAAAAGACGTTAGCAAGAATTAAGATCAATACGATAGTTGCAATAGCTGTAAAGTTAATTTTCATAACGCTCGCATTTCTTGGATACAGCAACCTGGTTTTGGCAATAGCAGCCGATGTAGGAGTTACCCTCGTTGTAATTCTTTCCAGTTTACAATTGATGAATTATCATGATTCAGGATTGTAGTAGGAGGTTACTTTGGAAATTCATGATAGTTGTTTCGTTAAATTTGAGAGCATTGGGTATCCTTCATTTTGCTGCCGCACGATTATTCACTACTTTCGTAATCACGTTTTGAAAAAAACCACTTTCATAAAAAAAAGCGTTTCCTGGCTGATCGTACTATCGATCGTGGCAGTACATGCGTGTTCACTTACCTGTGCAGCAGGAATCTATTCCTGTTGTAGTGAAATAAAAATTGCAAAATCCGAAAGCATGCATGCTTGTTGCACTGATAAAAAAAGCGATGGGAAGCAGAATAATAATTGTCAGAAAGAACACCTTGCTTACTTTCATACATTCGGCAAGTCTTCCATTTCCAAAGTTGAAGAGGCTGCCAAAATTTTTCCACGCCTTATTGCTGAACGGCTGCCTCTTTCTATTCTTTTACCGGCACAACTTGGTTATCCTTCTTTGGACTACGTCATCTTTCATCCACCACCCCCTTCCGGTGGCATGCAGATTTTAAACAGCAGTTTCCTGATCTGATTCTTTACCGCTTCTCTTCCCTGTACGGAAATCTGTAGTACAGGAAATGGCGCATATTTGCCATTAATCTTTTCCAATCAACATGCTAATTCTCTTTTTCTTTCAAAAAATTTCAAACAAAAATTGATGACCATGAAAAATCTTTTTACACTGCTTTCGGCTTTTCTGTTTTCCAGCCAGCTAAGCAATGCCCAGACTATGGCTCTGAAGCGCAGGCCATAAAGTTTGAAGTAATGTATTGACAGCTAAAAAAATAATCATGAAACTCATCCTCATCATTTGTTGCTCCATTATCATAGAGACCGCCTTTGCACAAACAGGTATTTCGTGGTCGGCACCGGTGATAGTAGCCGATGCCTCTTACGACAACCAGCACCCGCGTATTGCAATTGATGAAGCGGTATCTGCGATGGTGATTTGGGGTGATGCTGAAGGAGGCAATATTTATTTTTCAAAGTGGGATGGTAATGTATTCTCTGTACCTGTACAAGTTAATCCGGCATCGGATGAGGTGTTCGCTGCGGATTGGGCCGGGCCTGATCTTGCTTCAAAAGGGGATACTGTTTATATCGTCTACAAAAAGATGCCTGAAGACTCCAATCCTGCTTACCTGGTGAGGTCGCTTGATGGGGGCCTCACTTTTTCTATGCCGTTTCAGGTTGAAAGCATTGCAGACAGTATCAGCCGTTTTCCGACAGTGGCTGTGAATGCTACCGGAAATCCGGTAGTCGGATTTATGAAATTCAATAATGACTTTTTAGATTCTCGGTGGGCTGTAGCTGTTTCCGATGATGCAGGCTCTACTTTTTCCGCAGATGTAAAAGCGAGTGGTTATACAAATACTGAAGTATGTGATTGTTGCCCCGGATCAATAGCAATTGAAGGCAATACCATTGCACTGCTTTACCGCAACAATAATGAAAACCTAAGGAACATGTGGGCAGGCATTTCTGCTGACAATGGAGTGTCATTCCCAACCGGTTTGCCGATAGATGATACGAATTGGTATATTAATGCCTGTCCTTCAAGCGGACCGGACGGAGTAATTATTGATGATACCTTATATGCTGTGTTTATGAGCGGCGGTGGAGGAGCTAACCGGGTTTATATAAGCAAGTCCGCTCTTACAAATTTACAGAGCACATCTACATCCATACTTACCGGCAATTTTACGGAACTACAGTCTCAAAATTATCCCAGGATTTCAAGTTATGAAAATGCTGTTGCTATTGTTTGGAAACAAGTGGTGAATAATTCTGCACAAATCGCATTAGCCTTTACCGCAGATATCAAATCTGGTATCCCGGTAACCTATGATGTGATCGCTGATAATACCAACAACAGCATTGCCAACGCTGATGTATTTGTTTCGGGTGGTAAGGTTCATGTGGTATGGCAGGATGACAGCGATGGAACTCTAAAATACATTTCAGGCAATTATAGTAACACCGGGCAGCAGAATGTTGAGGTCTCAGATTTTACACCGGAACTGCTTCCAAATCCTTGTTCTCAATTCGTTACCATTTTGAAAGCAAATATATCGGAGGTAGTATTGTTCAACTTGCAGGGACAAGAAGTAAATCAATTATATGATCCGTCAAATCAGGTAATGGATGTTTCTTCACTGGATAATGGCTTATATATTTTGAAAATGACTGACGGAGAAAATTTCAGCATTCAAAAGATCGCAATTTACCACTAAATATGGCAAAGCTCTTTGTAAAGAACATGGTGTGTAATCGTTGCAGATATGTTGTACAGACGGAACTGGAACGCATGGGCTATGATGTGGCTTCCACGGAACTTGGTGAAGTAGAACTGAAACAAAAACCTGATAAAAATGAACTTGTAAAAATAAATCAATCATTGCTCCGCTTCGGATTTGAATTGATCGATAGTCAGAAGGCCAGATTGATTGAGATGATAAAAACGGAGCTCATCAGGCTGGTGAATGAAACCAGTGATAATCATAAAGTGAAAATATCTGTGCTGCTGAGCGAAAAACTCTTGAAGGATTATTCATTCCTGAGCAATCTTTTTTCAGAAGTGGAAGGACAGACTATTGAGCATTATTTCATTCAGCTGAAAATCGAAAAGGTAAAAGAGCTACTGATGTATGATGAGAAGAATCTCAGTGAAATCGCTTTTCAGTTGGGATACAGCAGTGTGGCTCACCTGAGCAGGCAATTTAAACAGGTCACAGGATTCACACCCTCTCATTTCAAAACCATCAGGCATAAAAAAAGAATTCCATTGGAACAACTGTAATTGTGCAAAGGAAAACCATAATTGTATAACAGCAGGTACATGAGGTGGGTGTAGTTTTGTATCAGCAAACTTTCATTATCATGACACACACCTATAACATTACCGGGATGACCTGCAAAAACTGCGAAATGAGTGTAAAAAGCGAACTGCTAAAAATTCCTGAAGTGCTTTCTGCAGAGGTTTCATTGAACCCTGGAAAAGCGATTATTGAAATGAGCCGGCACATTGCCACAACAATCCTTCAACAGGCCATCAGCCCGGAGAAGAAATACGTGATCTCAGAAGATCACCATGATTCAAGTCATGCTGAAATGAACAGCGAAGAAAAAAAATCGTGGCTGGAAACCTATAAACCATTGCTCCTAATATTTTTTTACATCAGCGCAATCAGCCTGATTACACCGCTAATTAATGGGTTACTTACAGCAGAAAACTGGATGAACAGTTTTATGGCAGGATTCTTTCTTGTCTTTTCCTTTTTTAAATTACTTGATCTCAGGGGTTTTGCGGAAGGATATGCTACCTACGATTTGCTGGCAAAAAAATGGAATGGCTACGGATACATTTATCCTTTCCTGGAATTATTCTTCGGCGTGGCGCTGCTTACAGGCATTTACCCGGAGATTATTTACCCGCTAATTGTTGCAGTAATGAGTTTTAGCGCAATTGGAGTAATACAGAGCTTAGTGAAGAAACAATCCATTCAATGCGCATGCCTTGGCACTATATTTAAACTTCCGCTGGGAACAATAACACTTCTTGAAGATTCCCTGATGGTGATGATGGCGGTCTTCATGATAATAATAGTGAAATGAAATACTTCTTTAAGAAAACAGGTTACTTTTTGCGATGGATGCTGAAAGGCATCTTTACCAGGAAGAAAAAATGTTGCGAACAATCTTAACATAAAATAAAACTAGAAACATGAAAAAGTACCT
>JBDSEW010000286.1:0-3127 GCA_039919825.1 Chitinophagales bacterium
ATGATACCCGGCGCATCGGGGCTGCAATTGTCAGTGTGCGGAAATGAAGGACAACCAAAAGTAGCATCAGCTTGATTGGGCGTATCTCCCACTAAATCGCTTCCGTTGCATGCACCACCATCATCGCCCCAGATGTGAAAGAGATTGAAGCAATGTGAAAATTCGTGAACGGTAGTCTTTCCCAGATCATAACCTGGTATCAGCACACCCACTCTTCCGAAAGCATTATATTGAATCACTACTCCGAAAGTACTGCTGGGATTGGTTGTAGGAAATTCACCATATCCAAGCAAGCCGTTGTTGCCAAAGTTGACTACCCAAATATTCATGTATTTCGTTACGTCCCATGCATCCAAGCCACCACCGTCGTATGTTTTTATCTGGTAATCACTCCCTACACTTACGGTAGAAACAAAGCGGCGCTCAATACCGTTTGTAGGATTTCCGTACTGATCACGCTCGGCAAGACAAAATCTAAAGGGAATACTAGCTGCTACACTGAGAAAATCTGCGGGTGTATTCACGGTATCGGCATTTAATCTTCCAAAATCTTCATTGAGCACATCAATTTGTGATTGCACTTGTGTGCTGTCAATATTTTCACCATTGGTATGCCACAGCACATGCACCACTACGGGAATAGTATCTGTGCTGCGCAATGAAGATGCATCAGCATGATCGACGATCCATTGCTGAAGAATCATTTCGCTTTGCTGTCTGTCGAGCACACGCTGCGGATTTTTCTTCCCAAGCATTTGCTCATGTTCCATAGTGCCACACGGCTCTTGTGCTGTGGCTTTGAAAATGACTAAAGAGGAGATCAAGAAGAAGCATAAAAGAAAGCGGCGGGTAAATTTTTTTGGGTTCATGGTGGTAGTTGTGGAGTGAATTATTTAACGTGATGGTGACTATGGATGATGGACAATGAATTTTTGAGTACTGATGCGGGCGCCGTACTCAAGGGGTAAAAAGTAAGTGCCGCTGGCAAAAAATATTTCTTTTTAGCATCTGAGTAATCGTGCGTCGGTTCGCAATTCTCAACTAAAATTTCTTGAATTACATTTTCAAGCTGGCCTCCCAATTCATCAGGACATTGTTTCCAACCATAAGATTCTAAACCCTTCTTAAATCGAAACTCTTTCACAAAGATACCTCCTGGACTGATTGGAAATTCATTGTATTCCGGAAGATCATTTGATAGGTTTATTTCAGATTGATTTTTCATAATAGCAATTCATTTTGATAATAGTTAACGAAGATAAAAAGCTATGGGATCATCATATATTTTTTGATCTCTTTTGGAATTTATCTTTTCTATTTCTATTTTATTAAACTTGAATTATAAAGCAAATGGACGAATTGTGTCAATGCCTAATTAGTAAATTAAGTGCACAATGATTTAATCATTGACACAGATTGCAATGTTTACCCTCACAATAAAAAATCCTTGCAATAAATTGATTTGCAAGGATTTAATACTTAAACACGTGATCCCGGCAGGAATCGAACCTGCATTTAAAGTTTAGGAAACTTCCGTTCTATCCGTTGAACTACGGGACCAATTTTTCCACCTTGTTGACTAAGGTGTGCAAAAATAATTTTATTCTGCGATTTGGTATGTACACATCTTATGGGTAGGAGATAAACCTGGTTTATCGTTACCATCTGGTTCCCCTGGCATCTTTTCCCGTTGTCCTATAGTAACCCAAAGTTTTAAATCGCTTAACACTTCTAAGGTTTTACCAGGCCTGAAAATACTTTTGCAATAAAACCATTCCTTATTACCTTACCTATGTCAGCAAAATGAAGGTCATTAAGATTGTAAACCATTTTTACATAGAAAACAGAACGGGATGAAAAAAGGAGACATTAAAGAAATGCTTTTGAATAGAATTATTATTTGGCAAACAGTGGGGCAGGTCACCTTTGTTGCTGTTGGTGTGTTCTCTGCTGCACTGGGCTTGAAAGGATTTTTGCTGCCCGCTGGATTTTTAGATGGGGGTGTTACAGGAATTTCATTGCTCACAAACCGATTAACAGGCATTCAATTACCGATCCTCATTTTCATGATCAACATACCTTTTATTCTTTTGGGTTACAAGCAGATGTCCCTGGTGTTTGCATTGAAAACCATGGCAGCTATTTCCGCTTTAGCGCTGGTGCTGGCTTTTATTCCTTTCCCTGAAGTAACAACGGATCCGTTGCTGGTTGCTTTGTTTGGAGGATTTTTTCTTGGAGCAGGTATCGGAATGTGTATTCGCGGTGGAGCGGTAATTGACGGAACCGAAGTACTCGCTATTTATATCAGCAAACAGTCAACGCTTTCAGTAGGCGATGTGATTATGATCTTTAACATAGTGCTGTTCAGCACTTCAGCCTTGCTGATAGATATTGAAACAGCCATGTATGCCATGCTCACTTATTTAGCTGCAGGTAGAACGGTGGATTTCTTTATTACGGGTATTGAAGAATATACCGGAGTTACCATCATTTCAGAACACAGTGATACCATTCGAAATGCGATCATTCAAAAACTGGGTCGTGGGGTTACTATTTATAATGGAAAAAGAGGTTATGGAAGCCACGAACACCAGGACGTGAATCTCGATATCATTTTTACGGTAATAACCCGTCTTGAAGTACAAAGGCTGAAGAATGAAGTGGAGAAAATTGACCGGCAAGCATTTATCATTCAGCATGCGATTAATGATACGCGTGGGGGTATGGTGAAGAAGAGGCCGTTGCATTAGTGGGCAGGAGGCAGGAATCAGGAGTTCGATTTTGAAGGGCATTATTATATAATTCTTCAGACAAATAATCGGTGGAAAGTAGAGAAGCTGTCCGGATTACGATGATTTTCTTGAGGCAGCATCATTTAGTATTTAGTCTTAAATATCCCTGAATTCAGGG
Organism: Chitinophagales bacterium; assembly: GCA_039919825.1. Classification (GTDB taxonomy): domain Bacteria; phylum Bacteroidota; class Bacteroidia; order Chitinophagales; family UBA10324; genus JACCZZ01. Next base: position 2,911 of record JBDSEW010000286.1, read on the forward strand.
ATTGTTTTGCTTTCTGTTTTCTTGTCCGAATTTATTTCCCAGCCACTTAATTTTTCTTCCCGAACTTCGCCTGCCAGACTTTCGGTGTATCTGCTTAATGCGTCCAAAGTTTTCACCCTCCATCATGCGAACCTGCTTTGCTTTTTTCTTTTTTATCACACTCGCATCCTGCCAACCTATTCAAACCACTTCTCAGCACATGTCAGAAATCAGAGAC
>JBDSEW010000301.1:0-8547 GCA_039919825.1 Chitinophagales bacterium
TGTGTATGCCTAAAATAGGTTGACCTATTTTGTTAGTTAAAAATGATTTTTAGTTGATCAGGATTTGGCAGGTCCTGAGCTTTTTGAATCGTGAAAATTTCCATTGGAACTCGTTTTTGAATTGGAATATTGATGAGTAATTGTTCGTATGCTACCGGTGTCAGTCCGTTCAAACTGTGGTGTGGCCTGAGGTTGTTGTAGGTGCTGATCACTTGAGCAACTTTTTTGTATAATGTGTTTTGATTAGCGATATTCATTCTGTACAGGTACTGATTTTTTATCGTGTCATTGACTCTTTCTATGTGCGTGTTTTCATATACCTCGTTACACATGCTGATTTGTATGCCGTAAGCATCCAGGGTTTGGGTATAGAGGTCGCTGGCGTACTGTGATCCTTTATCGGAGTGATGAATTAACTGCTGCCCATAATGATCAATACCCCGCAGGTTAAGTGCCATTTTAAGGGCTGCGAAGTTATTTTCGGCCCGCATATTTTCGGCCAGCTGATAGCCGATAATGCGACGGGAATAGACATCCATGATCATCACTAAGTAATAGAACTTATCAAAGCAGAAAACATACGTGATGTCGCTGCTCCATAGCTGGTTGACATCTGTAAACTTCTTACCAGCCAGTAAATTGCTATACCGATTGGATTTGACGCTGAACGTGGTTCGGGTTTGTTTCTCTATAGCCCGCAACCGAAATCCCTCTTGCAATCCGAGGGCAATAAACGCATCGCGACCAATGCCCTCTGGTTCCAACAGGTCGTACATGGTGCGAAGCCCCATGCCTGGATGAATCTCGCGGGTTTGTTCCATTAGTCGCACGTACAATACTTGTTTTTGTTTTTGATCAATGATGCGTTGTAACGCCTGATGATGTGCCTGTTTACTCAAGTTACACATCAGGTAAATCTCCTTCATGGGGTACCCGTGGTCTTGTTTTCGCCTGTGCCGAAACCATTCGATAGCCGGGTGCTGAAATTTTTTTTTAAATCAAAACCCAACTCTTCACTACCAATCTCGAACATCTTGTTTAGAAAATCAATCTCCATTTGCTTGCGACCAACAACCCGTTCCAGATCAGCCACCTGCTGCAAGAGGTATTTGTTTCTTTCTGCTTCACTTTCCATTTGTACCACCAAGGTAGTTTTTTGATCATGATGGGGTGAATATTGATAAAGCCATTTGTATACCGATGTAGAAGAAACCTCGTACATCCTTTGTATTTGCTTCACCGTAATTCGCTTCTCCACCAGTTCCTTAACCCTGGATTTCTTGAACGCTTCTGAGAAAACTCTGCGCTGTCTAATTTCTAATTTTACCTTTGTTTGTTGCTTCATTGGTGACCCTTTTTGGTCAACCTATTTTAGGCTTACACATGAACACTCAACACTCTATACTCAACACTGAGAATGAAAACCGAAACTTGACACCTGATACCCGATACCTGACACCCCAACCATGAACATTGCACTACTCGGATACGGCAAAATGGGAAAGATGATTGAAGACTGCATCATTTCTACTGGCGTTGATAAAGTGGTTTTGAAGATTAATTCAGCAAATCGCTCAGTGGTAAAAGTTGAGGAATTAAAAAAGGCAGATGTAGTAATTGAGTTCACCAATCCCGGGTCAGTGCTTGATAATATACAATGGTGTTTGAATGCTGAAATTCCAATAGTAGTGGGAACAACCGGCTGGTATGATCACTTGGAGGAAGTGAAAAAATGGTGCTCCGGAAAAAATGGAGGACTTGTATACTCCAGCAATTTTAGTATTGGTGTGAATATTTTTTTTGAGCTGAACAGGAAACTTGCCGAACTGATGAAGACCAGGCCTGAATACGAACCTTCACTCACGGAAATTCATCACTCACAAAAGAAAGATGCACCGAGCGGCACTGCCATCACCCTTGCCAATGACCTGCTCAAAACATCTCTTTCTAAAAAATCATGGGTAAATCTTTCAGGCAGCAATGCTGAATTGAAAAGCGACAATCCATCTGAAATGATAATTTTGTCGCGCCGCGAAGAGGCCATTGTAGGAACCCATACTGTTGAATACCTTTCCACCACTGATAAGATTCAAATTAAACATGAAGCGTTTTCAAGGATGGGATTTGCAAACGGAGCCCTCGCAGCTGCAGCGTGGATATGGAATAACAAGGGAGTTTATGAGTTCAGAGATGTGATACAGGGTATTTGAGAAATGAGCAGTAACTGATAACTATTGACCGAAGACTGAAGACTAACGACTAAACATATCCTCCTATGAATTGGAAATTTTGGCAAAGTGGTAAGAGTAAAAAAGCAACAAAGAAAAAATCAAAAACGCGTGAGTGGGTAGACGCATTGATCTTCGCAGTAATTGCAGCAACAATAATCCGCACTTTTGTACTCGAAGCTTACACGATTCCTACACCTTCCATGGAAAAATCGCTGATGGTGGGAGATTTTCTCTTTGTAAGCAAGATGCATTTCGGTGCACGCATTCCTGAAACACCTCTTTCTTTTCCATTTGCACACCATACAATGCCACTCATTGGTGGTAAATCTTACCTGGAATGGATACATATTCCCTATAGCCGCTTACCCGGTTTTCAATCCATTAAAAACAATGATATCGTGGTGTTCAATTACCCGATGGAAGATTTTCGTCCGGTAGATAAACGTGAAAACTATATCAAGCGCTGTATTGGTATTCCTGGTGACACCCTGGAAATCCGGGAATCTGATGTATATATCAATGGTAAAAAAAATACCAACTGGCCAGGTCAGCAGATTGATTATCTCGTAACCACAGACGGTACAGGCATCAACGAAAAAGTGCTGGAAGACCTCGAAATTCCTGAATATAGTCCAACTAATAATCCTGGGCAATTTCATTTCTTTCTTACAGAAGCCGATTCAAAAGAACTTGCAAAGCTTAAAAATGTAAAATCAGTGGAACCACTGGTGTGGTCAAAAGGATTGGTTCCTGAAGCATTGTTTCCCGGCGACACCAAACATTTCCCATGGAACATTGACAACTTTGGTCCGATCTGGATTCCGAAAAAAGGAATGACCATTGATATCAATAAAGATAATATAGCACAATATCAACGCCTGATCACCATTTATGAAGGACATAAACTGGACGTAACCAAGGATGGAAAAATAATTATTGATGGCAAAGAAGCGGCACAGTACACTTTCAAAATGAATTATTACTGGATGATGGGTGATAATCGTCACAACTCCTACGATTCGCGTTACTGGGGCTTTGTTCCCGAAGACCATATTGTTGGTAAAGCCTGGTTTATCTGGATGTCGTGGAATAAAGGAGGATCCGTATTTAACAAGATCAGGTGGAGCAGACTGTTTCACGGAATTCATTAAGAAAAATTCCCTTCCTGAAAATTTAATGTCTGCAGTTACGTCCTGAACACAGCATCAATAATTATTCTGAGAAAATAAAACCTTTATTGCATGTTTAAGCTGAAAGGAAAAGGCAAGCCTGAAAAACCGGTAAAGAAGAAATCAAAATCACGGGAATGGATTGATGCTGTTGTATTCGCAGTTATAGCTGCCACTATCATTCGCACATTTGTAGCGTCCGCTTACACTATTCCTTCAGGTTCAATGGAGAAATCGCTTTTGATTGGTGATTTTCTATTCGTGAGTAAAATGCATTACGGCGCAAGAATTCCTGAAACACCAATCAGTTTCCCATTTGTGCACCACACGATGCCATTGATTGGCGGAAAGTCCTATCTCGAGTGGATCAAAATTCCCTATACAAGGTTGCCCGGTTTCCAAACTATTAAAAACAACGACATCGTTGTATTTAACCAGCCGATGGAAGATTTCCGGCCGGTGGATAAGCGTGAAAATATTATCAAACGATGTATTGCCATTGCTGGTGATACGCTCGAAATAAGAGATGCGGAAGTGTATATCAATGGCAAACAAAATACAGACTGGCCCGGACAGGAACAGGAATATTCAGTACTCACAGATGGTACATCCATCAACAAAAGAATATTGGAGGACCTCGATATTACTGAATTCTCGCCCGTTTCAAATCCTGGAGAATTTCGTACAAGTCTTACGAAATCTTCAGTTGAAGCACTCCTGAAATTGAAGAATGTAAAATCAATTACAAAAATTATCTGGCCAAAAGGAACAGTGCCGGAGCCCATTTTCCCGAAGGATCAGCAGCGTTATCCATGGTATATTGATAATTATGGCCCGCTGTGGATTCCAAAAAAGGGGGTTACCATTAGCATTGACACCAGCAATATTGCGATCTACGAACGAATCATTAGTTTGTATGAAGGTCATGATTTTCGAATGGAAAAAGATGGACGCATATTCATTGATGGAAAAGAAACCAATCAATATACATTTGGTATGAACTATTACTGGATGATGGGCGACAACAGGCACAACTCCTTAGATTCCCGCTTCTGGGGATTTGTTCCTGAAGATCACATTGTAGGCAAAGCCTGGTTCCTCTGGATGTCGTGGAAGGCCGAAGGATCATCGTTTGATAAGATCAGGTGGAACAGGTTGTTCCATGGTATTCATTGAAATAGTGTAGTAACCACCTCTTAAAAAAAACAAAGGTTCTACCCAAAGCAGAACCTTTGTTTTTAACGTCAGCAGATTATCAGGATTTTTTACCCATGCCTGCGATCATCAACGCACCGCCAGCCATTGCTGTGTCTTTAACAATCATTCCAATCTCCATCTGGGCACGCGCAGGATCGGAAAGTCCGGGAATATGCACCAGAATTACAATGATGATCAGGAGAATTGCCATCAGTATTCCGGAATAGTAAGTATATCTGTTAATAATAAAACTTATTGCCGCAGCAAGAAGGCAGATACCAGTTACATACACCAGTGGCACCGCCATTCCGGAAAGAAAAGAAGGAATCATCCCACTCATTGCGTTTGCATTTGTGAGGTGGCCTACGCCAAAAAAGGCAATGGTTAATCCAAAGATGATGCGACCGATGGTAGTCAGGTTCATGTTCATGGTTTTGAAGTTAAGAAGCGTGAAGTGAAAGAATGATAAGGGATTTTTTTTCCGGCTATCGGTGTCAAGATACTACCGTGCACATATAGCATATAATCCTGTTTCTCTTTCTTTTCAACATTTGAATTCTCTGCTGGTGGCTGATAACTGAAAAAATATAACTTTGAGCACATTACCTCATTCAAAAATGTAATGAACCGCCACCTTTTTTCTGATATCTTTTACCGAATGGAAAAAAATCTCATTGCTATCCTATTCCTCTGTTTTTGCGGGCTGTCGCATGCTCAAAACATCAGCGGTATCATCAACAGTTATGCGCAGGTGAATGCCATAGCTGGCACCATCATTACTGTCGCCATCGTTACAGGATTTGCTGTGGGCGACAAGGTTATCATCATACAGATGAAAGGAGCTTCCATCACCACCTCAAATTCCTCGGCTTATGGGGATATTACCAATCTCAACAATGCAGGCAACTGGGAATTTGGAACCATAACAGCTATCAGCGCTACGGATATCACCCTTGCTTCGCCACTAGTTAAGACTTATACCACAACCGGCAAAGTTCAATTGGTGACGGTACCTTCCTATTGTGACGTTACCATCACGGGTACATTAACCTGCCAGGGGTGGGATGGTCTTACAGGTGGGGTGTTGGCCTTTACATCAGGTGGCACGGTAATCATGAATGCTGATGTTGACGTAAGTGGAAAAGGATTTCGTCCGGGCACAGCCTGCAATACAGGTGCATTCTTCTGCAATAATTCCAACTGGTTTTTGAATCCCACCAACTGCCTTGGGGGCTGGAAGGGTGAAGGAATAACAGATTATGTAAACAATGCCCAAAGTGGTGGCCGTGCTAAACTGGCCAATGGCGGTGGTGGTGGAAATCCGGCAAATAATGGTGGTGGTGGTGGTGGAAATAAGGGAGCCGGAGGGCTGGGAGGTTTTGAAGACAACAGTTGTGGTGCAACAGGTTTGCAGGGTATTGGAGGGTTGGGATTGAACTACACTCTTGGTAAAATATTTCTTGGTGGTGCCGGTGGCAACGGAACCGGTGATGATTCCCAGCCTATTTTTCCCGGAACACCCGGCGGCGGAATTGTAATGATCTCCGCCAACACCTTCAATCCCAATGGCTTTGCAATCAAAGCAGAAGGGATTGATCAAACCAATATCACCAATGATGAAGGGGCAGGTGGTGGTGGTGCAGGTGGCGTTGTAGTACTCGACGTACAAAGTGTATTAAGTCCATTAAACATATTTGCAGACGGCGGTGATGGTGGATCAATTTTCAATAACTTGATTCCCACAGGATGCCAGGGACCCGGAGGAGGAGGTGGTGGTGGTGTACTTTGGTGCGCTGGTCCGGCACTCCCTGTAAATGTTGTTTTTTCTGCTAATGGAGGATCACCAGGATTAATGACCACTCCTTCCAGTGTTTGTTTCGATACACCCAATGGAGCTACTGCAGGCGCAGCAGGCACCACCTTATTCAACTTTCCACCACAGCCTTTGCCAACTTCTGTCAATCCTGTTTCTTTGGGTCCTGATATCAGCATCTGTCCTTTGGGATCTGCCACGCTCACCGTAGGATCCGGTTACAGTTCTTTTCTCTGGCAGGATGGAACAAGCGATTCTACCTATTTCGTTACAGATTCAGGAAGCTATACGATAAAAGCTGCAGACACTTTTGGTTGCTTCAGTTCCGATACCATCCACGTTGCATTTCTTCCTCCTTATACTTTCAGCATAGGAAATGATACGATAGTTTGCGCAGGACAATTGGTAGTTATAGATGCTGGCACCGGTTTTACTTCATACCTGTGGCAGGATTTTACTACGTCACAAACTTTTACTGCCATGGATCCAGGGGTATATTCAGTGATCGTTACTGATACAAACGGTTGCGTTGGCCTAAGCACGATCAAAGTGAATAATTTTGGGATACTACCGCTTGATATCGGAAATGATACTTCACTGTGTGTTGGGGATAAAATCATATTCAATGGCGGAGCATTTCCCAGTTATCTCTGGCAGGATAATTCTGCGGATCCCATATTTACTGCTACCGTACCCGGAGTTTATTATGTTACAGTTGTGGATTTTAACGGATGTATTCAAACTGATACCGCCGAAATTTTTGGCTACTATCAGCAACCTCCTGATACATTTTTAAATGATACCGTCCTTTGCACCAGTCAATTCATTTTGCTGGAGGGCCCGCTTGGATATGCCAGTTATTTGTGGACCGATAGTTCTACCACAAGTGCTATCACCATACTTGAACCCGGTGTTTACGGGTTAACTATTACTACTGACGATGGTTGCAAGAGCACCGACTCAACGATCGTATCACTTGAATGCCCCACCAGTATTTTCATGCCCACCGGATTTACCCCGAATGGAGATGGTGTAAATGATACCTTTCTTCCGATTGGATATAATATCACGACTTACACGATCCGAATCTTCAACCGCTGGGGAGACCTCGTTTATTTATCTTCCGATTATACAGTTGGCTGGGACGGTCGCGCCAAAGGAATTAAATCTGAAATGGGAAGCTACATTTACTATGTAACCTGGACAGGATCATTGGATGGAGTTCCGTCAGGAGGTTCACTGAAAGGAAATCTGACCTTAATCAGGTAAGGAGGTTGCCTGCATAAAAAAGCCTCCATGAAAGGAGTCGTTATTTATCGTAAGAGATTTTCTTATCAGGAAGGCTTGGCCACCGCCGTTGAATCTTCCGGCATAGGATTAATTTCGGGAACAACAGGAGGTGTGTAACTTTCTGATACTTTTTTCAAATCCTCCAATCCTTTTTCAAAATCTCCTCCCAGCATCTGGTCCATGAAAAGGCCAAAATACTTTCCAACAGGATTCATGCCCATATCCATGTCCATTCCCCAGGTAACCCTGGTACCTCCTTCTGCCGGTTCAAATTTGAAAGAGCCATTTGCAACTCCATTTTCCATAAAATCAAGTGAGGTCATTACGGCTTCATTAGGCCTGCTTTCTGTAATGGATAATTTTCCTTTGCCTACCTGTTTATTTTCGCTGGTCCAGGAATAACCGGCTCCTGTGCCCTCTTCCGGACCATTGTATTCAATTTTCATATTTGGATCCAGCTTATTCCAGGGCATCCATTTGTTCCAGTTGTGAAGGTTATTCACCTGCATAAATACCACACTGGGTTGGGCATTGATAACGGCAATTCGTTCCACATGCACTTTAGCCGGCAGGAAAAAAGAGATCACCACCAAAAGCATTATCACTACGAGGAGGAAGATTCCGATGCTTTTCAGTGTTTTCATGGTGTTATTTTTTTAACAAGATAATAAATATTCTAAAATCTGCACCTGTTCCGGGCAATGTTGGAATCCAAATTTCACTTCTGTTGGCAGTCTGTGAAATGAGTAGAATTAATTGTTATGCCGCTTGCCCTTAGACTCCTCTCAGGGCGCTTTAATTTCTGTTTTCTGACAGTAAATAAAATAAGCGCCAAGACGCGGAGCCG
>JBDSEW010000308.1:0-3481 GCA_039919825.1 Chitinophagales bacterium
TAAATGAGATGAAGCGGTTGATTGTTGCGGATCAGATTCCCGCTGAACACGGGTTGCGCGTTGGAGTGAAAGGAGGTGGCTGCTCAGGTATGACCTACGTTTTGGGTTTTGATAAAAAAGAAGAAACCGACCAGGAGTTTATGATAGATGGGCTAAGGGTATTCATGAATCCATCCCATCAACTGTATCTTTTTGGCATGCAGGTAGATTATCAGCAGGGATTAAATGCCCGCGGATTTATTTTCGAAAATCCCAATGCTACAAAAACCTGTGGCTGCGGGAGCTCATTCTCGTCCTGATCATCTATAGTTTGCTATAGGTAATTTTATCGTTCATGATCTCCTGACGCTTTTAGCAGTTAATTAAAGCCTGTTTTAGCGGGTGTCAACTGCGGCATCTTCCTTTTCAAAAAAGTCCCGCCTTATTTCCTGCATTACAGCCATAATGGTGCCTTTAAAAATCGCGAACTGATCTTTAATAGCAGCAGGTATGCTGCCGTCAACATTCAGCAGATGCATGTCATTAATAAATGAACTCTGATCACGGATGCTGAGCATAGAGACATTGGTTTTGATCTTATGCGTTGCCGCCTTGGCGGCTGCGATATCATTGCGGATCAGGCAACTTTCAATGCTTGCCAGTTCTTTGGGAGTTTCTTCCAGGTACATTTTTAAAATTGGAAGGATAGACTCCAGGTCATTGTCGAAATAATCATTCAGAAAAAAAAGATCGTATTGCCTTTCTGCATCCATTTTTCTTCACGTGTTTGTTAGTTGAATTTCCCCGAATTCAGGATAACAGCATTATTCCACAATCATTTTGGTGACTAACATGCTTTCATTATCAGGGCTCAAAAATAATAAATAGCTGCCCGCCTTTAAAAATTCAACCGAAAATTCCTGACCGGATTGTTACATTGTAAATTGTGCTGCCATTCTTCCTGCAAGATCACAGATCGTTGCCTTTGCCGGAAGCTGCAGTTTCCCGTCCTTTTCAAGTCCGGGTTGAGCCTTCAACAAATTTTTAAATCCGAATAAAACACTGAGAAGGGTGGTTATTTTAATCACTCCTTAAAGTAAGGAATTACTTTACTGTTCAGCAGCACTGAAGAAAAACTGCTAAAAGGCTCAAAGCCACGAAGAAATACAGTGAAATGGATGCAAAACTTTGTGTGTTCGTGCCTTAGTGGCATAAATCTAATTACAAAGAACCCTTTGACAAGCAGTGGCAGGCAGGGAAGCAACACAAAATGCTATTATGACACGATATGAATCTGTTTATTTTTACAAAAAATATCAGGTTATGGAATTCCGCATTGAAAAAGACACCATGGGGCAGGTGCAGGTTCCTGCTGAAAAATACTGGGGAGCACAAACACAACGTTCTACGGAGAATTTCAAAATTGCACAGGACATCAACAGGATGCCCAAAGAGATCATCGCAGCATTTGCCTACCTGAAAAAGGCAGCCGCGCTCACCAATCTCGAACTTAGCGTTCTTTCGCAGGAGAAATGTGATTTGATTGGAAAAGTGTGTGATGAAATACTTGAGGGGAAGCTTGATGATGAGTTTCCGCTGGTAGTTTGGCAAACAGGAAGTGGAACACAAAGTAACATGAACCTGAATGAAGTGATCGCTTATCGCGGCCATGTGTTAAGCGGTGGAAAACTGACGGATGAAAAAAAGGTCCTGAATCCGAATGATGATGTGAATAAATCACAGTCGTCCAATGATACTTTTCCTACAGCCATGCATATTGCTGCATACCGTATATTGACAGACACCACGTTACCTGGCATTCGAAAATTACGTGACACCCTTACTTTCAAATCGAAAGAATTCATGCACGTGGTTAAGATCGGTAGAACACACTTTATGGATGCTACTCCTTTAACTGTCGGCCAGGAACTTTCCGGCTACGTATCACAATTGAACCACGGCATTCGTGCCATTGAAAATACGCTGGCGCACCTGGCAGAACTGGCACTCGGTGGAACGGCTGTAGGAACAGGCTTGAATGCCCCCAAAGGATACGATGTAAAAGTTGCACAACAAATTTCTGAGCTCACCGGGTTACCCTTTATAACTGCGGAAAATAAATTCGAATCCCTGGCAGCGCACGATGCGATTGTGGAAACACACGGTGCCTTAAAAACAGTTGCAGTAAGCCTGATGAAAATCGGAAATGATATCCGGATTCTTTCCTCCGGTCCGCGTGCAGGGATTGGTGAACTATTTATTCCCGACAATGAACCAGGTTCTTCCATTATGCCGGGCAAAGTAAATCCTACACAATGTGAAGCAATGACCATGGTGGCAGCACAGGTTTTGGGAAATGACGTAGCAATTAACATCGGCGGTTCTAACGGACATTTTGAGTTGAATGTTTTTAAACCGATGATGATCTATAATTTTTTGCATTCAGCGCGGTTGATAGGCGATGTTTGCGTTTCATTCAATGATAGGTGTGCAGTTGGAATTGAGCCGCTTTACGAGAATATTAAAAAGCACGTAAACAATTCACTGATGCTGGTGACTGCACTTAATACAAAGATCGGTTATTACAAAGCGGCTGAGATTGCTCAGAAAGCGCACAAAGAAAAAAAGACTTTGAAAGAAACGGCGGTCGAATTAGGATATGTAACTCCCGAGCAGTTTGATGAATGGGTGAAGCCGGAAGAGATGGTTTAAGCTGGATTTTCGATTTCGGATTTTTAATTTATTCCTTTATCACTTAGCAACATCTTTTTTCCCAAAACGTGTTTTCAGGAAAATATAAAAAGATGGAATAAGTGACACCAAAATAATTCCGATCACCACGGTTTCAAAATTCTCTTTCACAAAAGGAACATTGCCGAAAAAATATCCGGCATAAGAGAAGAGCACCACCCACGAAAATCCACCTATGAAATTGAATAGCATAAAACGTCCGTAATTCATTTGTCCCACTCCTGCAATAAATGGTGCAAAGGTGCGAAGGATGGGAGCAAAACGGGTGTAGACAATCGTCATCGATCCGTATTGGTCGAAAAACTTTTTGGTGCGCTCAAGATAAGCCCGTTTGATAAAGCGATAATCACGTTCGAATACTTTAGGTCCTAAATAACGCCCAACAGAATAGTTGACCATGTTACCCATGAAAGCCGCAATTATGAGCAGCACTACCAGCAGGTGAATATTCAATCCGGTTCCATCCAGCGCAGCAATAGCTCCTGCAGCAAACAGCAATGAATCACCGGGAAGCAATGGCATAACCACCAATCCCGTTTCGCAAAAAATAATCGCAAATAAAATCAGGTACGTTAGTGTTCCGTATTGGGAAGTAATTTCCGCCAGATGTACATCAATATGCAGGATAAAATCAATCAGCGATTGCAGCAGTTCCATTCAAAAAAATTTCGGGCAAAGGTATTTAAATATTGGTGCTGTTTGACTCAGGCCGTTATTTTATGGATGCAGGCTGATACCTGATGGTTAATTG
>JBDSEW010000332.1:0-5649 GCA_039919825.1 Chitinophagales bacterium
TTCCATGCTGCAGGCGCTACATGCACACATTATTCACCTGCAACGGTTGGGCAGGGCGAACGTGGCCTGATCTATCTGCAGAGACGAGATGCATCGCGTCTCTACCTACCGCGGCGGTGGCCATTTAATAAAAAAACCGACCGGAACTACCAGTCGGTTTTTTTATTTCACACACGAATGCTGCCTAAGGCCAAATACCCAATGTGGTATAAGACGAAGCTACCTTATCTACAGCCACCACAAATGCAGCGGTACGCATATCCTTGATCCTGGCATTCTGTTTCCATTTGTTGCGAACCTGGTGATAGGCATTAATCATCGTATCTTCTAATCCGCTGTTCACCAGATCCTCTTCATCTGCTCCATGCTCCAGCAATTCCTTGGCATTTGCATCCATGGTTTGGCCGGTAACAATTTCAATCTGGTCCATAAATATCTTATTGGTGTTTTCTGTAAACCGTTTATCCATTCGACCAAAACGTACGTGTGAGAGATTTTTCAACCACTCAAAATAGGAGACCGTAACACCTCCTGCATTCAAAAACATATCGGGAATAATGAGCACACCCTTCTTCAGCAGTATATCTTCACCGCCGGGAGTGCATGGTCCATTTGCACCTTCTGCAATGATCTTCGCTTTAATGCGCGGTGCATTCTCTTCTGTAATCACACTTTCCAACGCAGCAGGAATCAGGATGTCGCAATCTACTTCCAATGCTGCGCCCGGGTTCTTGAGCACTTTTCCTTTAGGATAAGTGGTGAGAGTGCCCTTTTTAGCCTTCCATTTCATAAGGTCTTCCAGGTCCATGCCTTTTGGATTAACCACAGCACAATCTATTTCCGATACTGCCACCAGGATGGCTCCTGCCTCCACAAAGAATTTAGCTGAATAGTAACCTACATTTCCAAGTCCCTGCACTGAAATTCTTTTGCCTTCAATACCTGTTGTCAGTCCAAGCTTTTTCATATCGTCTGGCATACTGCAGGCCTCCCGTGTACCAAAATAAACCCCACGGCCAGTGGCCTCTTTACGGCCACGAACGCCACCATTCGGAATAGGTTTTCCGGTTACGCAACCGTAAGCATTGATTTCACCGGGATGAAATGCAACATAGGTATCTACGATCCACGACATTTCGCGTTCGCCGGTCCCATAATCCGGGGCAGGAACATCAATGCCTGGGCCAATGAAATTTTTCTTGATCAATTCTGTCGTATAGCGACGGGTAATACGTTCGATCGTGTCATCACTGTATTTTTTCTTATCAATACGAATACCTCCTTTTGCGCCTCCGAAAGGAACATCAACAATAGCACACTTATAAGTCATGAGTGCGGCAAGTGCCATTACCTCGTCCTGGTTTACATCAGGGCTATAACGTATACCTCCTTTGCAGGGTACCTTGTGCTGTGAATGCTGCACACGGTATGCCTCAATCACTTCGACACTCTTCTTTCCCGATTTTTTGTCTTCCACTATTACCGGAAAACGCATTTGATAAACGCTATTACAGGCTTTGATCTGTGCGAGAAGCCCTGGCTCGTAGTTGAGGAAATTTGCTGCTTTATCGAAGTAACGTTCTACATTCTGAAAAAAGCTGTGGCCATTCTGAATTTCTTTCTTCATGGTTTTTCGTTGTCTTTGAGATTTTTTTCGAGTTTAGAAATTTTACGCTCCTGAAATATTAAAAAAATTACGATGCCGGCAAATATAGTAACGAGGATGGTAATCACTACATATAATTTTCCTGATTCCCGCAGGAAATTTCCTGCCTGCTCGTCTAGACTTGTGCCTTGGCCATACGAAATCATGGAATTCAATAATAGCAATGCGCATCCCAAAAGCAACTTTTTCATTTGCAGTTTTACATTAAGAAACCGGTGAATCCAGAATTTTTGACAGCGGGCGGGAGGAGTGAAATATGCCTTTGCCTGCCATCAGTTTTACTTCCATGGTGCGTATGCGGGCACTCAGGGTCATAATCCATACGCCGAGCAATGTCCAGCCAAGTACCGCAGGATAGAAAACAAGGCGCATTCCTCCGTCAAGATCATAGGCAGAAAAGCCCGGATTGCCTCCATTACCCGGATGCAGTGAGTCCGTTAAGCGCGGAACAATAAATATGGTAGGAATAAAGATGGCGTATGCCATGATGTTAAAGACAGCAGAAACCTTTGCCCGCCTGTCAATATCATCTATTGAATTACGCAGCACGAAGTAAGCCAGGTAAATAAGCAGGCCAACTGCGGCCCCCATCAATTTCGGATCATTGGTCCACCAGGCGCCCCAGGTCGTACGTGCCCATTGCATGCCGGTTATAATTCCCAAAACTCCCAGTAAGAGTCCGATGCGGGCAGCGGCTGTAGCATAAATATCAAAGACCAGGTTATTATTGGAGAGATAACGGATACTGTAAATCGTAGAAATGAGTAACAGGATCGTCATTCCAAACCACATGGGTACATGGAAATAAAGGTTACGGATGGACTCATGCAGTATGGGCAATGCAGGCGATGGCATCAAAAAACCTGCAATGATGGTATAAGTGACGAGCACCACGCATAAAATTTTCCACCAGGTTTGCTTAATGCTCATTTTCTAACAGGAAAAATTAACATGCTGAAAGAGGTCTATGGAAAATATTACCGGAATGCCATACCATATCGCTAATCGTGAATTGTGTATCGTGTTAAGAGAAATGTTAGGAGCCCCATCTTAAATCCTTCTCCTTGGAGAAAGGACTTTCCTTCTCCGTAGCAAAATCCATACTGATTATAGTCCTTTAAAATTTCTCAATTGAAATTCTGCGAGACTCTAAATGTATCGTGTATTGTGCTATTCACGCCAAAGATAAGGAAATAATAAAACCGCCATGACCACCATGATCATATCCAGTGAAAATAAAAGCACGAAATCCCTGAAAGGATAAAATTCAATATGATTGAGCAAAGCCGTCTGGGTAAGCTTGATCAGCAGCAACAAGACGGGTATGATAAACGGGAGGCTTAAAATGGCCATTAATGCAACGCTCTGATTGGCTTTTGCGGCAATGGCCGACATCATGGTAAAGGCCAGTCCGAAGCTTACACTCCCCAGTAATACCACACTTATGAAATAAGGCACTTGTGAAATCGGACTTTTATTGACGAGCATGTATAAGATCATTCCTACTACAGCGAGCAGCAACATCATACCGCTGTTATAAATGAGCTTGGCAAGAATCACAGCGCGGGGGTGAGAGAGTGAATAATAATAAAACATCCGTCCCCTGCTTTCCTGCATAAAGCTTTTTGCGACTGCATTCACCGCAGTAAAAAGCAGAATGATCCAGAATAAAGTGACCCACACTACGGGTTCCATTTCAATGAAACTGATATACACAAGGAAAATAGTGGCTGCGAGATACAAAAGAATACCACTGAAGGCATACCGTTGCCGCCATTCCAGTTTGATATCCTTTAAGATCAGGGCGCGGATTTCTTTCCACATGGTGACGAAAGTAGTGAAGAAGTTTGGAAAACAGGACGAACAACCGGCATTTAGACAACGGTTTTTACTTCAAATGTCCAGAAGGGTGGTAAGAAAATATTTCTCCTTGCTTCAGTGGACGTTTCAATCCTTTCCTTGCTTTCATGCAGCACTCTATTTTTATTGCAGCGCGGAAGGAAGGTCTGGGTTCCAACCATGCTCTGTGAAGATGCAGCACTTTCTCTAAAGCTACATCATTCGTTTCCTGTAGATATCTTTATGGTTCTTTTACTCAAAGAAAAGTTATAGTTTGTCGTTTAACTTTTCACTAATACTTTTATAACCATTAAAATCAAGGTAGCCTGTATTACACCGGTAAATAGCATCAGCATCATTATTCCTGCAAGAAATGAGGCGACACAGTTACCCGTGTTGCTTAACTATTTAAATACTGTTACCTCGAAAAATAATATTGCTGAAATAATTGTAAGCGATGGAAAGAGTACTGATGATACGGTGAGTATAGCAAATTTGTATGGAACCAAAGTTGTTGTAAATGAACAAGCCGGAAGAGGAATGCAAATGAATACTGGTGCAAAAAATGCCATTGGAAATATTCTCTATTTTCTTCATGTCGATTCAACACCACCAATTGGGTTTGTTGAAGATATATTGGAAAAGATACATTCAGGTTATGATGCCGGGTGTTACAGGTTGCGTTTTGATTATAATCATTGGTTTTTAAAAGCCAATGCCTGGTTTACCCGTTTTAATATAAATGCCGTTCGATTTGGGGATCAAAGCTTATTTGTACGCAAGTCAGTCTTTGAATCTATTGGAGGTTTCAGGGAAGATTTTATCATTATGGAAGACCAGGAAATTATTCACCGCCTTCGAAAAAAAGGAAGGTTTGGTGTTATTGCCGGTTATGTAACCACCTCTGCCCGTAAATACAGGGCGAATGGGCTTTACAGGATGCAGGTCATTTTTTTCTATATCTATCTCTCTTATGTGTTTGGGGCATCACAAGAAACGCTCGTTACCATTTATAAAAAACTCATCAGGCCATCCTGAGTGTTCATAAGGCAATTAAAAAATTAAGCATGAAAGAAATTAAGTACGATATTATTGTAATTGGCGCAGGTTCCGGTGGCCTTGGCATATCTATTTTTATGACAAAGGTTGGCCTTAAAACCCTTTTGATTGAAAGAAGCGATGATCATATAGGCGGCGATTGCCTGAATTATGGATGTGTGCCCAGCAAAGCGCTGATTCATGTATCCCGTTTGATGCACCAGGCCAAGAAGGGAGAGATTTTTGGATATGTCATTTCCGGGAAACCTGATTTTAATAAAGCCATTGAATATGTGTTGTCAAAGCAAGCCATCATACGCCGGCATGAGAATGCAGATTATTTGCGAAAGGAAGGGCTTGATGTTGTATTAGGCACGGCTCATTTTATTTCATCCTCAGCTGTAAAGGTGGGTGAAGAAATATATACTGCAAAAAAAATAGTGTTGGCCACCGGCTCACGGCCTGCTGCTTTAAATGTCACTGGAATCGAAAAAGTCAGGCAGTTCAATAATGAAAATGTTTTTGCCCTGAACGATATGCCTGAAAGGATGCTGGTGGTAGGTGGTGGCCCGATAGGCATTGAAATTGGACAAGCTTTAAACCGACTGGGCATCCAGGTCACCATTGTTCATCGGGGAGAGAATATTCTTCCACATGATGCAAAGGATATGGGTAGTATTCTGATGGAACAATTAACTGCAGAAGGAATTGCCTTTCATCTTAATGCCGAAGTAAAAGAATTTACAAATGCTAAGGAAGCCATCATTCAACAAAAAGACGGAACCAATTTTAAACAAGGCTTTGATGCCGTTTTTGTGGCCGTGGGAAGAAAAATTGCTTTAAAGGATTTAGATATTGAACAGGCAGGAATCCAGATAAAGGATGATAAAATTGTAGTCAATAAATATTTACAAACTACCAATAAGCATGTATATACCTGTGGTGATGTATCGGGTTCACTAATGTTTTCCCATGCTGCCGAGCAGCAAGCCCGGTTATTGCTCAATAATTTTTTCTCGCCTGTTAAAAAGAAATTGAACAATGATTACCTGTCGTGGGTAACATTCACTGATCCAGAAGTGGCTACTTTTGGATTGAGTGAAGAA
>JBDSEW010000397.1:0-3990 GCA_039919825.1 Chitinophagales bacterium
TCCTTAATACTTCTCGTTGTTCCGGCAAGAGTATGGGTTTTCCTTATAAAATAAGTAACCGTAAACAGGGAGGCGGATGAAATTTCTGCTTCAATAATTCCTTTCTCAGCAAGTTCTATTATCAAAAGCGCCACCTTATTAAATGGTTTTCTATCAAGTAGCCAATCGAGGAGTACATTCGTATCCAGAAAGCAATTAATCATTTTCTGCCCCGCTCTTCATACATGAATGCCATTGCTTCTTTGTAATTCATATCACCAGGAATTGCACCTTTTGCGCATCCAAGCAGCTTCCGGGCAATACTGGCTTTCGTAGCAGGTTTTCTGGCTCCTGATTCAAGTGTTTCAAAATAGCCCTCCACCAATTTCGAGACACTGATTTTTTTCCGGCGACTATACCGCTTAGCCTTTTTTATTGATGAATCATCAATATTCAGGGTAAGTTTAGTGTACATCCCGCTAGGTTACGTAACTTTTTTAAACCGCGTAATTTAATAAATAACCCTATTATAAGCCCTTACCTACTCAATCAGCACAGCGTGATAGGATGCAGCACTCTCTCCATGCAGCAATATCCAAATCAGTCCCTTTGCATCAGCTCCCAATTCAACAGCTATTTCAGTGTTTGAAATTCTCTGCATTTGATACGATTGCAGTTCACGGCCATCTGAGGTAAATAATCTTATTGATTCAACTCTTTCAGAATCCGGAACCTGGATGCGGAAATGACCATTGCTGGGATTTGGATAGACATTAACTTTCGTTTTGAGGGAAATGTTTTCAACCGATGTGTTGCTCAGGTCAATGATCTTACATACAATTTGTGTATCAGGACAGTAAGGCATTATTATTTTTAAGCAAACTTCATACGAACCGATACTATCAAATACATGTGTAGGATAAAATCCGTAAGCAGAATCTCCATCTTCAAAATACCAAATAATTCCAAGTGAATAGTTGTTTAACAATGTGGTATTTGAAAACTTTACCGTTAAACTATCAATGAAAATATAAGTAAAGTTAATTTCAATAATTCCGAAAACCTCAATGGGTTTCGAAACGGTATCAAAATTTCCATAATCATTGCCAGTGATCAAGGTAACAGTGTAGCAGCCTGCATGATCGTAGAAGTGCGGTGGATCTTTTTGAGTGGAATAGTACCCATCTCCGAAATCCCAGAACCAGGAATTGATATTTGTTCCCGGTGCTGTAACTGTACCGTCAAAAAAATAAATCATACTGTCTGCACAATAGTAATTTTCTAATTGAAAATCTGCCACTAAATCATAGGATACTGTAGCAGATTTACAAATTGAGAATTCCGATGAATTATCATTAAAGGTTTGTTGTGCTACAGCACTTCCCTGTAGTGTATCGGCAAGTGCCCAGGTCCCGGCCTTGGTAGTTGTTACGCTCCCCATCAGAGTTTTTCCTTCGCAAAATGTGCAGGAGTCATCAGTATAAATGTCAACTTCAGAAAATGGTGTCGCTGTACCTGCAATACCCTGGGCGGTAGCAAAAAGAATTACAGGTGCTGCAATGTTTTCATTAATAGTTCCTTCAAACAAAATGCCTCCATTACCTGCAATCTGTGAATTACAAAATATACTGTTCTGCCTGATTTCATTAAACGAAGAACCACAGCAATAGAAAACGATTGCTTCATACCCATTGTAAGCAATTACATTTCCGGCTCCGGGTTGTTCACCACCAATTTTATTATTATTGGATGACAAGCCCGATACCGCTATTCCATATGAGTGATTTCCCAAATTAATTGTTCCTGAAACATCTGTTCCAATGTGATTGCCTTCAATACGGTTTCCCTTGCCTTCCAATTCAATTGCTGTCCCGTCGCTGCCAGAAATAATATTGCCTTCGCCCGGGTTACTTCCACCTATAAGGCAATTATCACTCGTGACAATCAGCGTACCTTGATCACTGGAAAGTTCGGTTGTTCCGTATTTATCGGTTCCAAAATAGTTTCCCTGTAATGTTATCTGCTCTGATAATAAAATATTACAACCAAGAGAATTAGCTGCAATCACATTACCTGCTCCGCTCCCGGAACCGCCAATCAAAACATTCGAACTTTTTTGGCAATATAAAGGAGAGTGGTTTCCTTGTCCTGTAGTTCCTGTTAAGTCTGTTCCAATAAAATTTCCCTGCACTATCATCCCATCCACTTCGTAAATGCTGATCCCGTGAAAGTTTGTAGAAATCACATTTCCTTCACCCTGCCTGTCGATCGGTTACATTCGATACCCATACTATTTGATCCATAGTTACCTGATGTGTCAAGGCCAATCCGGTTGCCTTTTACAATTACATTCAGGGAAGAATCAACCTGGATTCCGCAATCATTGTCGATGATTACATTTCCTTTACCGGATTCACCAATATTAATATTGGAACCAACAATATAGAAAGCAAACAAAAATTCAGCACCTACGAGGCCGGTAATGCTGCAATCCGAACTCCGGATTTCAAATGCATTGATGAGTTCAGTAGAAGAGCCAAGAATAAAAATTTTCGCATTGCTGTTACCAAATGAATTTCCAACCGTCTGGGAGATTCCGTCAATCACAAGCGGATCAGTTATCGTTGGCAGAGAGGTTAATAATTTAATAGTTCTGTTTTGGGCCTCCGGCAATGCAAAGTAAATCGTTTCTTTACCTGTGTTAATATTAGCCGACCTGATTGCTTTACGCAGCGAACCTATTCCTGCATCCGTTGTATATGTTACATAAAAAACAAATGCCTTTGAAGAATTACTTAAAAAAGACAGCAGGATGAGGAGTAAGAAACAATTGAATCTCATTTAGTAAATCTAATAGTTTTCCACTACTATCCTCTTATAAAAGCGTGTACGACAATTTATCACTCAAGAAATTTCCAGTCACCCCGTGGCCCCTCAAAGGGGCACCTTTCACCTGTACCTCTTTCTGTCGCTTCGTAGGATGGTATTCGCTTATCAGGCTTTTCAGTTTATACTTGAAACGGGATAAATTTATACATTTCATACCTGTGGTAATTGTTGTGTGTGAGGACACACACAATGGCATCAAGAATTGGTTACACTTTTGCCACGAAGCAGGAAAGTCCTTCCCCCTGGGGGAAGGATTTAGGAAGGGGCTTTAACTTGAATGATACACTTATGATCAAATTCCAAACAGGTTTTGGAAGAGATAGTTGTTAACTGGAAATGTATAAATTTATCCCATTCGCAGTTTAAGCGATTAATCTCAAATTAAGCGACAGAAGGGAACGGCCTCAAAACGATTTGATAAGCTATAAAGCATAGACTCTTTATTAGTTTATGAATATCTTTATCGAATAACTATTGGTGATTATTATGAAAAGTTATGGGATCATCATTGCTCTTATTATAGTAGTAGCTCCGACATTTTCTTTTTCCCAGTCTGGAAAATGGATTTGGATGAAAGGTGATAGTACTGCTAATGCTCCAGCGATCTATGGCACAAAAGGACAAGCTGATATAAATAATACTCCGGGAGGAAGGTATGAAGCAGCCCGGTGGGCAGATTTAAATGGTAATTTCTGGCTCCTTGGAGGTTCAAATGCCGGCGCCCTCACAAAAAATGATTTATGGCAGTATGATGTTAATTCCAATCAGTGGACCTGGATGTCAGGAGATTCAGTTGACGCATCAATGGGTAATTACGGAATTCAGGGAGTGCCTTCCATAAATAATGCTCCCGCGGCAAGAGGATACGGAGTCACAACATGGACTGACCTTTCAGGTAATCTTTGGTTGTTTGGAGGAGGTAGTCCTGCGGCACATCTAAATGATTTATGGAAATACGATCCAATTAGTAATGAGTGGACCTGGATGAAAGGGAGTCCTTTCAGTCAATACGAATACCATTATGGTACTAAAGGCATACCTGATCCGCTTAACAAACCACCATCAAATTATGAATGCCCGGCGTCCTGGATGGATAATGATGGAGATCTTTGGCTTTATCAC
>JBDSEW010000425.1:0-6432 GCA_039919825.1 Chitinophagales bacterium
TTAGACAAATTGCTATTGGAACCAGGTGCTGAAATAAATTCAGCATGACGCAGCAATTTTGAGATGGCCTGTAGCATTTTTAGCAAAAATCATTTCGAAAAATTTCTATAAACCACGAAGGAGATCCTGTTTCACCGTCACTTCAACACCTCTTCCACCACCTCCTCAATGGAATGAAATGAATTCTTCAGGTATTCCTGTACTTTTCTTTTCGAACACCATTCCACTTTTTCGATTCCTTCATCTGCCTGGGGCACCAGCTTTTTGCGATCGCTGCTGGTCATCTTAAACCAATGTGTTGCTTTCAGAATTTTCTTTCCATTCATTTCATACGTGTGAAACGTACAGGACTGATTTTGGAATAAAAATTTGACCGGAGAAATGATTTTCAATTGCTCCACTCCTGTTTCTTCAGTTATTTCCCGAACAGCCGCATTCTTAATAGTTTCACCTTTATCTAATTTTCCTTTTGGCAAATCCCACTTGCCGCGGCGGAAGATCATCAGTAACTGACCCTCCTTACTGAAAACAGCGCCACCTGCTGCATTAATCAGCTTGTACCCTGAGAAAAATAATTTTTCCAGGGTGATAGAAGAGTCATGCACCATTACGACAGTATCCTCTTTCAACGCCACCGACAGACGTGATACATGCTGCTGCAGGTCTGTTTTGCTCTTGTATTCCAATACAGTAAATACTTTTTTTTCCTCCTGCAATCCTTCAATAATTTTCCGGGCTCCATTTTTCCCTGCCAGGTAAAGCGTACTGTTTTGAATGAATATTTTTCTCACTGAGGTGATTTATTTTTTTTAAGGTTCATGAATACTTTTTGCATTCCTGCTCCTGCATCCTTAGAATGAGGAGACATTGCTATCTTGCGGCGCAAAAATAAGCGAATGATCGGGTCTGAAACTATTGCACGGAAAATGGCAGCGCTTCTTTTCCAAATTCATGCAGTGAAACTCAACCTGCGCGAACCATTTACGTGGTCGAGCGGATGGAAGTCCCCTATTTATTGTGATAACCGGCTATCTCTTTCCTTCCCTGAAATCAGGACCTTTATAAAAGAATCTCTTGCTACCCTTATTAAAGATAAATTTCCGGATACGGAATTGGTAGCTGGTGTAGCTACTGCGGGCATAGCGCATGGTGCACTGGCAGCTGATTCACTGGAGACTCCGTTTTGTTATGTACGCTCTTCAGCCAAAGGACATGGATTGGGTAATAAGATTGAAGGCCTTGCATTGCCTGCACAAAAAGTGGTGGTGGTGGAAGACCTGATCTCCACTGGTGGCAGTAGCCTAAGTGCTGTTGCAGCTTTGCGCGAAGCTGGTTGCGAAGTGATTGGACTGGTAGCTATCTTCACTTATAATTTTCCGGTGTCTGAAGAAAAGTTCAAAGAAGCACGTTGTCCCTATTTTACACTTACCGACTACGAAACATTGGTGAATGAATCGATGAAAAAGGGAAGTATAAATGCAGATGAATTACAAAGTCTTCAACAATGGCGTTTATCGCCTTCAACCTGGGAGGGCATGAAATGATCTACCTGATTCCAATGCTCAATGCCGCCTTCGGCTGGTTTATAATCAGCACGCTTTTCTGGTTACTGTTTCATCCCTATCACAAGAAAAATTTTTTCATTGTTGAGTTACACGGCCTTATTCCAAAGCTACTGCCCGGATTGGGAAAGCAGTTGGGAGCTTATGCCGCTGAAAATTTTCTGAACATCGGCAAGCTCAAAGAAAACTTACTGGAGCCCGCCAAACTTTCTCAGGTCAATAGTATACTGGAAGATAAAGTAGATGATTTTCTTCGCAACAAATTAAAAGACAAGATTCCTATTTTCGGAATGTTCATCACCGATGGATTGATTCAGAAGATGAAAGAAACGCTGATGACAGAACTGGATAGCATGATTCCTGAACTGATCGGCTTTTTTGCAGATGATCTGCAAAAGAAATATGATGTTGAAAAAATGATTACTGAGAAATTAGCAGCATATGATGCCGCTGCTATGGAGAAAATTTTTTATCAGCACGCAGGAAAAGGACTTTTGCAACTTAAGATTTTTGCAGCTGTGGTTGGATTGCTGTTGGGAGGATTAGAAATTTTACTGTTGACACTTTCCTGATGTCCGGGGAAGAATCTCAATAGAAGAAGGATCTATTAGGCTTGGGGAATTGATTAAAAGAACTCCATTCAAGTAAAAGCCCCATCCTAAAGAGGCTGTCTCAAAAGTCTTGAAGTCATCCTGAACTTGTTTCAGGATCTGTTTCCCAAAGAGAGCAGATGCCGAAATAAATTCGGCATGACGGCTCCTCCGGACCTTTTGAGACAGCCTCCTTCCCTTCTTCGTAGCAAAGGCTTGACTAACGATGACCTTAAAAACTTTCTCTATAGAATTTCTAATAGGCTCTAAGACAACCAGGTTTTAAAGATTAGCGTGCTGGCGCCTTGGTAGCATTTATTATTTTACTGCGAAGATGCAATGGCACAAAGAACCTGCAAGAAGATTTCAGTAAATATAATTTCATCACGTTTTAATTTGCCCTTCTTTACTTGCCCCTGCTCACTTCTACTTTTAAAACACCGTTTTATCTTCCGGGAGGAGATATTCAGTCAATTATTCCCGCGATAAGCAGAAGGGTTACCGGAGTAAAATACCAGCGCGAAAGAATTTCTACTCCTGATAATGATTTTATTGATATTGACTGGTTACACAATACTTCCTTAAAAATTGTATTGCTCCTGCATGGGTTGGAAGCATCTGCCGATTCGCCTTACATGAAAGGAATGTCAAAAGCATTGCATGCCGCAGGGTTCAGCGTAGCTGCTATGAATCTCCGGGGCTGCAGTGGTGAGGTAAACAACCAGGTGCGTTCTTACCATAGCGGCAGTACAGATGATGTGGCAACGGTAATCGATCACTTGCTCCAAAATAAACATTGCAAAAATTTAATGCTGGTTGGATTTAGTTTGGGAGGAAACCTTACCCTTAAATATCTTGGAGAACGAAACAGCCTTGATGAAAGAATTTCAAAGGCAGTAGCTATTTCTGTCCCCTGCGACCTCGAGGCATGTGCCCTTCATCTGGATAACCGCATTCCATTTATTTACCGCAACCGCTTTTTGCGGACACTGAAACACAAGGCCATCCTGAGAGTGGGCAGGCTTCCATTTTCCTTGTCACTCCGTCAAATAAAAAAGTTGGATACATTTATTGAATTCGATGACTATTATACGAGTCAGTTGTATGGTTTTAAAGACGCAAAAGACTATTACAAAAAGAGCAGCTCGAAGCAATTTATTCCTTCCATCACCATACCGACTTTAATACTTACAGCACTGAATGATCCATTTTTCACTGCGGCCTGCTTTCCGTTTGAAGAATGCACTAACTCTCCAAATGTATTCCTGGAAACACCAGGTGATGGTGGACATGTAGGATTCTGCACCGACTTTTTCTCAGGAAGCTATCACTCAGAAAAAAGAGCAATCGAATTTTTAATGGGGGATGATAAAAATTCTCTGGCGTAAAATATTTTTATAAATATATACTCGTGCTATCACTAAGAAGCCGTTTTGAAATCAATAAAAATAAATCTTATGAAGTGAATGCCTGGTTGCTTCATCACTTTTATAGCCTCACCCCTCCATAGGAGTCCTACGGACCAGCCCCTCTCCAAAAGGAGATGAGAGCCACTCACTCCAAGCCGCAACTACCTGCTCAAAATATTTATAATTTCAAGACAGCCTCTAAGGGGCTTTTTCGGTAAGTAACTTTTAAGTGGTGGCACG
Source organism: Chitinophagales bacterium (assembly GCA_039919825.1). Taxonomy (GTDB): domain Bacteria; phylum Bacteroidota; class Bacteroidia; order Chitinophagales; family UBA10324; genus JACCZZ01. The sequence goes on from JBDSEW010000425.1 coordinate 3,802, forward strand.
AATCTGCATCATGCTTTGCATATATTCTCCTTTTACCTCTCTTACATACCCGTGCCACCACTATTAAGCTTTTGCCGTGAGCAACTTTGTAACGTTTAAGTGGTGGCACGAGGTGCTACTCCTTTCTAATCGTGCCACCACTCTACCTAAGCATTACAATACAAAAGTCAAACGCTTGCAGTGGTGGCACGAATCTGCAACACGCTTTGCATATATTCTCCCGTTATCTCTGTTACATACTCGTGCCATCACTAAGACGCTTTTGACGTGAGAAATTTTGTAACTTTTAAGTGGTGGCACGAGTTGCTACTCCTTTCTGATCGTACCACCACTCTACCTAATCATTCCAATACCAAAACCAAACTCTTGCAGTGGTGGCATGAATCTGCGATACGCTTTGCATGCATAGTCTCGCGTTGCCTCTTTGTTTTTTTTCTATTCCTGTTTTTATAAATGCATACTCGTGCCATCACTAAGACGCTTTTGCCGTGAGAAACTTTGTAACTTTTGAGTGGTGGCACGAGCTGCTACTCCTTCTGTTCGTCCCACCACCTGTTACCTGTCTGATTTTTTTAATCTGTGAATTATGCTACATTTTCATTGCTAAAAATTAAAAGTGCAATACGATTAAGAGGGTGTACGACAAATGCTACAACGTTATTAAACAATCTATGAGCTTGTGTATTGATAGATAGTTGGCGACAACTGAACGTCACCCCGGGGCGCCTCGCACCTTAACCTTTCTGTCACCGCATTCAAGATTGATTGTTTAAATCGAACAACATGATAAGCTAATCATCCTAAAGTGTAGTACACCCGATTAAAATCATTATTACCTCTTTAGAAAATTTTCATTAAATTTGTTTATCCTGCTAAGAATTCAACCCCTCAACCATAGTGGAAATAATAAATGCAAACCTTACAACCAATTACTGACCCTACCTTCCGGGAACAGACCCACAACAGCCTTGATAGATTTTTACTTCGCTTAATAACTGACAAGAGAGACCTCCCTTTCTTATATGTCACTTTCAAAATTTCCATCACCATCATTCCTCTTGCAGTATTGCTTTACCTGCCTGGAATCAGCAGTCCTGTTTGGTGGACGCTTGCCATCGCTTATATTTTTCTAAATAACATCACCTTCAAAGGCCCTTTTGGATTGATGCTGCATTGCACCAGTCACCGGAAATTATTCACTAAACAATTTAAGATATTGAATCATTATCTGCCCTGGGTAGTGGGACCTTTCTTCGGACAGACACCCGAAACCTATTACAGTCACCACATCTGGATGCACCATCCGGAGAATAACCTCGAAGAAGATAAAAGCACGACCATGCCTTACCAGCGCAACAGCTTTTTTGATTTCCTCCGGTACTTTTTTGATTTTCTTTTTCTCGGAATGATCCGCCTGGTTGGCTATTTCAGTAAAAAGAACCGCAAAGTGCTGATCGTAAAATGCTTGATGGGTGAATTTTTATTTCTTGCATTGTGTGTGGCGCTTTCCTTCATTAGTTTTCCGGCCACCTTTGTGGTATTTATTTTACCTTTTTTCCTTTCACGTTTTGTAATGATGTTGGGTAACTGGACGCAGCATGCATTTCTTGCTGCTGAAGATCCGTCCAACCCTTATAAGAATTCAGTTACCTGCGTGAATACAAAGTACAATCGGAAGTGCTGGAATGATGGTTATCATGCTTCACACCATGTGCGAATGGGTATGCACTATACACAGCATCCGGATTTTTTTATGAGTACGCTCGATAAATACATTGAAAATAAAGCAATCGTTTTCCAGGGAATCGGGTTCCTTGGTATCTTCTGGCACCTGATGTTGGGTAACTACCAGGTGCTGGCGAAAAATGCAGTGAATATCAATGGTACTTTTTCAAGCGATGAAGAATTTATTGAACTCATGAAATCACGGTGTAACAGGATTCCGCGGCTTCAGCTTTCTCAGCTACAGGTGTAGCTGTTCGCTTTCGTATTTTTACAACTATTAGGGATGGCGTGATTAGAGGTGTTTACTTATCCGGAGCAGAAAGCAATTTATGCAGCAGCTGTCCGAGCAGCAGGTCATATCCGTTCTGGAATTCATTGAGGTAGGAAGTAATTTTTGGAGGAAGCCGGTCAGGATACAATTTACGAAGTGTACTCACATCTTTCAACAAGTAGAAAAAATGTGCATTCTTATATTTCTTAAGCGATAGCTTTTGCAGTTGTATGTAGCGGATGTTTCGCTGCGAAAGGCGGGAGACAAACTCATAGTCTTCTGTAAAAGCAAAAAACATCGTTTCAAGCATCCTGATCCTGATCTCATAGTGAAAATAAACCTGGATCGAATTCAGTGATTTTGCAATGCTGATGTATTCAAATGCTTTCTCCAGTTCCCCTGATTTCAGGTATAGCTGTCCATATAGAATAGCGCCCAGCACACCAGTGCTTTCATGACGGTTAAGAATATATACCCTGAAGAGTGAATCGAGCATGCGGTGCGCCACCGGGAAATCATTGAGGATAAGTGAAAGTTCAATACAGCGTGCAAAATGGTGAAACTGATTTTTTAAAGGCGCAATGTGATGTGCAAACAGTTGCTTGTACAATTCGTACGATTTTTCATGATCTCCC
>JBDSEW010000427.1:0-4254 GCA_039919825.1 Chitinophagales bacterium
AGAGCCTGTTAGGATTTGATCTAAATTAAATTTTACGAAGACATTTTCAAACAAAATAATGATCATAGATGAGAGCGGGGAGGAAGTCCTTCCCTTGCGCCACCGCTAAAGCTAAGGCGGCACGCGGCTGGGGGAAGGATTTAGGATGGGGCTTTGGGCACATGTGTGCTCATTTTATTATTTCCTAACAGCCTCTAAGTAGCATGCAGGACTAATGTATTCATTGATCAATTGACTTATAGCTCATTCGTAGTTACTTCATTCACGCAAGTCTTTTTGTTACCTCCATATTTTTGTAGAGAACCCCGTTAATGCTGTTGAGTTTCCGCCCAGGAATGACAAAGCAGGAAGATAAAGGATTATGTAGTAAATTTGATATGACATGCATCAATTATACAACGTTCCATGAATGCAAATTTGAAGTTAACCCCGGCCACGCGAAAGGTTCTTAGTAGCCTGCCTGTTCTAATGCTAACTGTGCAACTATCCTTTTCCCAACTTCCGGATTCGTGGATGCAAAAACTGTCGTTGCCTTCAGATGGTCGTGGTGCAGCAGTTGGCTTTTCAATTGGAAAAATGGGATATGTGGGTACCGGTTTAAATTTCAGTGCCGGAGGAGCACTGTCAGATTTCTGGGCGTATGATCCTGATACAGATTCATGGACACAGGTGGCTGACTTCGGAGGAGGTCCGCGAAGCGGAGCGGTTGGCATTTCTATTGGTGATAAAGGCTATTTAATTACGGGTGCAGATGTAACAGCAGGTAAACAAAAGGATCTTTGGGAATATGATCCTGTTGCAAATACCTGGACGCAAAAGGCAGATCTTCCTTCCACAGAGCGTAACTACGCAACGGGTTTCACGATAGGCAATAAAGGATATCTCACTACCGGTTATCCGCAATCCTCCGGAGACCTGGATGATTGCTGGGAATATGATCCTTCTACGGATTCCTGGACTCAAAAGGCGGATTTTGCCGGTGGTGCGAGAAGCAGTGCTTTGGCCTTCAGCATTGGTAACAAGGGTTATGTCGGTACAGGTTATGCCGGCTCACAAAAGAAAGATTTCTGGGAATATAATCATGTCACGGATAGCTGGACACAGAAAGCAAATGTTGGCACCAATCCGAGAAGTGACGGAGCTGCCTTTGCATTGAAGGGACATGGTTATATGTGTTCCGGAGTTACACCTACCGGGTTGTCTCATGATTTGCTGGAATACGATACACTTGCCGACACCTGGACCGCACGTACACCATTACCAGGTTCTGGCAAAGAAGACCCTGCAACCTTTGTAGTTGGCGACTATGCCTACGTGGCCACCGGTTACGATAATCAATTCAACCAGACAACAGACCTGTATCAGTATACACCAGACAGTTTCATAGCCACGTTTGAAAATGAAATTCACCAATTAACGCAGATTCTTGTTGCAGCCAATCCATTAGTTGATGGTGGAGTGATTACGATATTTTCTAAGGGTGACGATTTGAATATTCAGCTAATGAACCTGGAAGGAAAATTTATTACCTCAGTTTTATTTTCAAAACAATATTCGTCCGAAGAAAAAACGGTTTTTAGGTTTAACAAATCAAATTTAGCAGCGGGAATTTATTATTTGCTGATTAAAGAGCAAGAAAAACTAATTGCTTCATCGAAAGTTATCATTCAATAAAAAAATCATTCAGGGTTATAAGAATTGTATTTTATAATAATTTGGAATTCCATACAACGATGTGTCTATAATTCATATTGGTGGCATGTCAATTTATAAAATATATTAGAAGCCATCTCAAAAAGCCAAAAGAGCAGCGTCATTCCGTCCCGATTGCCGGGATCGGAATCTATCGTGAATGAGGCAGATGCTGAAATAAATTCAGCATGACGCACCACTTTCAGATGGCTGGTAATAAAAAACCCTGACTCATTGCTGAATCAGGGTTCTGTTTTCAAAATCCAAAATCGAAAATTCGAAATCCGAATTTATTTCTTCTCATCCTTCACTTCCTCATAAGGTACATCCTGCACACTGTCTTCTTTTGGTGAAGATTCATTTCCACCACCATCATTCGTAGCTCCATCAGTTGGAGCACCGGGTTGTGGTTGCTGCGCTTTATATAAATCTTCAGAAGCAGCCTGCCATGCGGTATTCAGGTCATTCATTGCAGCATCAATTCCGGCGATGTCCTGGTTTTTGTGCGCATCTTTCAGACGGGTGAGGGCTGCTTCAATAGTTGACTTTTTATCAGCAGGAATTTTTTCTCCGAATTCCTTCAACTGTTTTTCAGTCTGAAACACCAGTGAATCTGCTGTATTCAATTTGTCAACCTTTTCACGCGCTTCTTTATCTGAAGCTTCATTTGCACGCGCATCATTCTTCATTTTCTCTACCTCTTCCTTGCTCAATCCTGTTGATGCCTGGATCTTAATGGTTTGTTCTTTACCGGTTCCTTTGTCTTTTGCACTTACGTTCAAAATGCCATTGGCATCGATGTCAAAAGTTACTTCTACCTGGGGCACACCGCGCGGTGCAGGTGGAATTCCATCGAGCATAAAGCGGCCGATGGTTCTGTTATCGCGTGCCATCGAACGTTCGCCCTGCATCACATGAATTTCCACGGAAGGCTGACTATCGGCAGCCGTAGTAAAAGTTTCTGATTTGCGTGTAGGAATAGTTGTATTCGATTCTATCAGTTTGGTCATTACACCACCCAAAGTTTCAATACCCAATGAGAGCGGAGTAACGTCGAGCAACAACACATCTTTCACATCACCTGCAAGCACACCTCCTTGTATCGATGCACCGATTGCAACCACCTCATCAGGATTCACACCTTTGGAAGGTTTCTTTCCAAAGAATTTTTCAACCACTTCCTGGATCTTGGGAATACGGGTTGAACCACCCACTAATATCACTTCATCAATCTGTGAAACATTCACACCTGCGTCAGCCACAGCTTTGCGGCAGGGCTCCAGTGAACGTTCAACTAAATGATCAACCAATGCTTCAAACTTGGCACGTGAAAGTTTTTTCACTAAGTGTTTTGGAACACCATCTACTGCAGTGATATACGGTAAATTGATTTCAGTTTCAACAGAAGAAGACAATTCAATCTTCGCTTTTTCAGCTGCTTCTTTCAAGCGCTGCAATCCCATCGGATCTTTTTTCAGATCGATGTTCGGCTCATCTTTTTTGAATTCATCAGCCAGCCATTCGATGATCACCTGATCAAAGTCATCACCACCAAGGTGGGTATCACCATTGGTAGACTTTACTTCAAACACCCCTTCACCCAGATCAAGTATTGAAATATCAAACGTACCACCACCAAGATCATACACTGCGATCTTCATGTCTTTGTGCTTTTTATCCAACCCATAGGCAAGCGCCGCCGCTGTAGGTTCGTTGATGATACGAAGCACTTTTAAACCGGCAATCTCACCTGCTTCTTTGGTAGCATGGCGTTGTGAATCGTTGAAATAAGCAGGAACAGTTATTACAGCTTCGGTAACGGGTTGTCCAAGATAGTCTTCGGCAGTTTTCTTCATCTTCTGCAAAATCATTGCGGAAATTTCCTGGGGAGTATAATTGCGATCGTTGATCTTTACACGTACGGTATCATTTTCTCCCTTTACTACATCATATGCCACATATTTTAATTCAGCAGCTACCTCATCATGTCTGCGCCCCATAAAACGCTTAATGGAGGCAATCGTGTTTCTAGGATTAGTGATTGCCTGGCGCTTGGCGGGAGCACCCACTTTACGCTCGCCATTTTGTAAAAAAGCGACTACGGAAGGCGTGGTCCTTGCCCCTTCATCATTTGCAATTACAACCGGGTCAGCTCCCTCCATTACTGCTACGCAGGAGTTAGTAGTACCCAGGTCAATGCCTATTATTTTTCCCATGTTAGTTATTTTTTGAAATTTAGAACAGCCACCCTTGTCAATAGTTATGCCACCGGTTTTTTGCAAGAAATATTGGCATTATTCCCATATGTGGAAGATAATGAAGAGGAAGTGGTGACAAAAAGACAGTACTTAGAAACAAAAATCACCTTCAGTATTTTCAAAGCGAAGGTGCTTTGTTGCCTGACTACAGGCCAGTGTATCGATGGTGTGATCATCAATTGGCACATTAAAAACGGTTTTATAAAACCGGCAGGAAAATAACCCAAGTCCATTTTCAATATTGGTATATTCCGGTTGTATGTTGCCGGAAGTAAGGCCTTGCTGTGCAACGGCAACCTGGTTA
>JBDSEW010000431.1:0-3789 GCA_039919825.1 Chitinophagales bacterium
GAGCTCGATCGCTTTCTGCGTGAAGCGCTGGAACAAAATGATTTCCGGCTTGCTGTTAGAATTTATTACCTGATGGCCATCAAAGAACTCGCGCAACGCAAATTCATCCACTGGAAAAAAGAAAAAACCAATTTTGATTATCTCAGCGAACTCGGTGAAGGAACTTCTTATCATGGCTTTAAAGAAATCACCCTGATCTTCGAACGGGTATGGTATGGCGAGCTGGCCATCAATGAACAACTGTTTGCCGAAATGAGCCGGCCCTTTAAATATTTTATCACCTCTGTGAAAAGTGTTTCATGACCGGCAACCGGATAACAATCCTCATTGTGGTAGCAGCAATCTGCGCTTTGCTGGCTTTCCTGGTCTATCAGTTCGGAAGCACGAAGCAGGTGAACTGGTACACCCTCTTTCGGGAAAAAGAGCAACAACCTTATGACCTGAATGTACTATCGCAACTGCTTGACGATTATTTTCCGGAGAAAGATTTTACCGTAATTAAAAAACCGCTGGTACAAACCCTTCCTTTGGTTTCGACTGAAAAAAGCAGCTATATTTTTACCGGTGCACGATTGTATTTTTCTGATACTGACAGAGTCCATCTGCGCGACTTTGTTTACAATGGAAACGATGCTTTCATCATTACCGAAGTAATTCCTGACAACCTACTGACAAATATTTTTCAGGGAACTTCCTATTCGGGATATGAATTTTCTTCTTTCGCAGATTCTTCTGTTCAGCTGAATTTCTTTCATCCGGACCTGAAAAAAGAAAGCGGATACACCTATGATTATATCTATGAGTGGAAAAAGGAACTCTATAGCTGGAGCTATTTTTCCGATTCGCTTCAAAAAGGAGGAGATTTTCATTTTGTCGCGCTGGGGTCGATAGAAGATTCTTTCGTGAATTTTATTAAAGTACCTTATGGAAAAGGTGCCTTTTACCTTAACTCCACTCCGCTGAGTTTTACCAACTATTACCTGAAGCAACGTGATGGACTTGATTATGCAGAAAAAGTATTCTCTCATCTTTCTCCTTCAGCTATCTATTGGGATGAGTTCAGCAAAGTGCCGCAGATGAACAATCGCCGAAGCGATCATGAAGCAGAAACTCCGCTTCGATACATTCTTTCACAACCAAGTTTGCGATGGGCCTGGTATGTATTGCTTGGAATGGTTGCCTTATTTTTATTGTTTCGTGCAAAGCGCGACCAGCGGATCATTCCGGTGGTAGAGCAGAATGCCAACACTTCCCTCGAATTCATCCAGACCATTGGCAGGTTGTATTTTTTACAGCACGATCACCGCGCGCTTGCCATGCAGAAGATGAAACTGTTCCTGGTCTTTATCCGCAACCGGTATGGTCTGCAAACAAAAAATATGGATACGGTTTTTGTACAGAAGCTTGCTGAAAAATCACAGGTGAATTTTAAAAGTATTGAACAACTTCTGGAGAACTATCAAACCATTGAAAACATGAATGACATCAGTGTGGGGCAATTGTCCGGATTTCATGCGGAATTGGAAACGTTTTATCGGAGTTGTAAATGATGGAAGCTGACTCAGGTGAAAAGATGCAGTGATTTCAAACAACCATTTCAACAATTAAAAAGCAATGTATCAACGGCATCTCACGAGCTTATATATGATGGTCAATTAATCTTTAGTTCCTTTTTAAAAATTACAGTTCCGCCAGGCAACATTTCACTACCTTAATGCATCCTCCTACACGGGAAATACTGCAATTGTGGAATTGGATGAACTGATCAAAGGTTGCATTTCAGAAAATCGTGGCTGCCAGCAGGAGCTCTTCAAGCGCTTTGCCGGCCGCATGATGACGCTGTGCATCCGCTATTGCGAAAACCGGGAAGACGCACAGGATGTGTTGCAGGAAGGGTTCATAAGGGTATTCGATCACATTGGCGAGTTCCGCAACCAGGGTGCGTTTCAAGGATGGATACGGAGGATCTTTGTGAACGCTTCACTGGCACACCTCCGCAAATCCCATGTGAAGTATGAAAATGCAGCACTGGATGAACTGGATGGCGAACCAGAAGATCATTCGCTTATTGATCATTTTGCAGCGCAGGAACTGATTGACCTGGTGGCAGAACTGCCTGCCGGTTACCGTCTCGTCTTCAACCTGTTTACGATCGAAGGCTACAGCCATAAAGAGATCGCAGCACTGCTGCAGGTAACAGAAGCAACTTCCCGTACACAATTTTTTAAAGCACGCAAAGCGCTCCGCGCAAAGCTTAGTCCCAAGGAGGTGACTGCCACATGAAAATACCATCCAAATCCTGGGATGAAAAACTCAGGGAAAAAATGGGTGATTACGAATCACCGGTTCCTGATGACCTTTTTAAAACAGTTATTAAAAAAAGGGAACAAAGAAAATGGATCGCAGCACTTCGCAAAAGAAGCCGCAGTCTCTGGCTGCTGCTGCTATTGTTGATTCCATTAACCTGTCATTATGTAAAAAATTCACCTGTTCCTGTTATTGAAAAAATTACAGGAGAACGTAAAACCACTCCGGAAAAAAATCAATCCGCCCGTTCACCTGTTGAAAGTAACAGGTCTGTAAACAATGTTTCGCCGGGCCAGTCTGGTCCATATGCTACCTCCAAAAAAAATGATTCAAGCAGTACTGGTGAAAAGAATGAAGTACATGCTCAGGACAATCAAAAATTTTCACCAAGAAAATCAAAGGCCCGCTTTTCTGATGAAAGTATTGGTACTGACAATTTCGACAACATTTCCAAAATTTCGAAGGAAGAAAAATTACCGGCTACCAGTGATGAATATTTTTTGTTCACTGCATCAGTTGATGCCGTTTCACAAGCGGAAAATAGTACACCTGTACTTCCGGATTCACAGCCAGGCAATACAGAAAAAATCTCTATACCTGCTTTACCATTGAATAATCAAAAGCTGGACGATGAAAAAAATTCACCGGTAATAATGACATCAACTTTTAAGATCGACATTTCACAAAAGGTTGATGGCACGGATGATTCAGCAGCAGTGATTGAAATTTCTCCAACATCCTGGGGTTTGCATTGGTCAGCAGAAGCATTTTTCTCTCCCGACCTTTCTTTTCAGCACTTGACTGATCACAGCAATGATTCACTTACACTCACACACTGGAACAAGCGTATGGAAAAATCCTTTACAACAGGCCTAAGGTTTTCACTTGATTTCGACGGCGGATTTTTTCTGAAATCAGGACTCACCTATTCAAAGGAACAAGCATCGTTTACACTTCAAAAAACGTGGGTGGTTCTGGTAATACTGGACAGCACTTATTATTATACCATCTGGCACCCATTCGAAGATCCGCAATATGTTTTTTACAGCGATACAACTATTACTTCCCGCGATTCAGTGGCTTCCTACGCATCATCCATTACTTATTCCTTTCTGAACATTCCCTTGCTTGTCGGTTATACATTCGACTTTAATAAATTTCATATCGGCGTTCAATCGGGAGTTATTTTCAATGCGCAGTTTAGCAAGCAAGGATCCAGCATTGATCCGCAAACACTGGAACCGGTTACTTTACCGGAAAACAATACTTCGTTTTTTCGTAATCGTGGCTCACTGAGTATTTATGCAGGTATAGAAAATGAATACCGTTTCAATGAGCACATTGGACTTTTTGCGGAGCCTTTTTTTCAAATGCAACTAAAACCCATCACCAGTGATGCTGCACCCATTGAGCAGCGACTTCATAAGTTCGGATTGAATACCGGAATAAAATTTTCATTCTGAAAACTCTCAGGCAACATTT
>JBDSEW010000446.1:0-7664 GCA_039919825.1 Chitinophagales bacterium
TAATAAACGAAGTTCCTTTTTTAGGCCGGCTCTCCACCTTTATCGTACCCTTGTGGTTGAGAATGATATTTTGAGTAGTGGTTAAGCCCAAACCCATTCCTTTGGGTTTTCCGGTGTAATACGCTTCAAATATCTTACTTACTTCTTCAGGCGACATCCCTTTTCCATTGTCGCTGATGGTAACTACACACTTACCATTTATTTCTTCCGTCCGGAATTTTAATGTGCCATGCACCTCTTCAACTGCTTCAACAGCATTGATCACAATATTCAAAATTGCTGTCTTCACCTGATCACGGTCAACGTACACATCGCAAATGTCATCTGAATATTGTTTTATGATCTCGATACGCTTCAGTTCAATACGGTCCTTTGCGAGCTCCAAAGCATCATCAATAAGTGCATTGATGGATACATCCTCATGATTTAATTCAGAAGACCTCGTAGAATTTAACAGGTTAATGATGAGTTGATTGATACGATTACAATTCCGATCAATCATTTCAATGAGTGTTAAAGTGGACTCTGAAGGATTGGGTAATTCATCCTTTAACTGTTGAATTGCGAGTTTAACATTTGTGAGCGGATTTCTGACTTCATGCGCAATTACTTGTGCCATTCTGCCTGTCAGCGCAAACTTCTCTGCATTACGCAAACTCTGCTCATTTTCCAGCAGCTTTTGTTGTATGTCTGCATTGTTGATACTATAGCGCATGCTTCTCTCCAAAATATTGGAGTCAATCTGTCCCTTAACCAGGTAATCTGCTGCACCTGCATTCATAGCTTCCAAATCTATTTTCTCATCGCCCTGACCGGTAAAAATGATTACCGGATGGTGCACATGAATTTTCCGGATATGTTTCAACAGTTCGATGCCGGTATTTGCTCCGAGCATAAAATCAACCAGGAAAATGTCGTAATCACCTGTTTTGATTTTCTCAATAGCATCCTGATACCCTGGGGACCAATCGATAGTATAACGTTGGCGGCTTATATCCTTCAGCAGATCCTGTATGATAAGAAAGTCTTCCTCATCGTCATCTACCTGTAAAATCCGGATCACCTGTTTCATTTAAAAGGTTGTTGATTATGCGGGAAGTTCCACTACTTCAAACCAATAATTACCAATGGCTTGCATCACGTTCACAAGTGCTTTATAGGTAACAGGTTTAATAATAAAACTGTTTACACCCAGTTTATAGGTTTTCATCACATCATCTTCTTCCCTGGAAGTAGTAAGTATGATGACCGGAATCTTACGAAGTTCGAGATTGCTTTTGATCTCTGACAGTGCCTGCCGTCCATCCTTCCTGGGCATATTCAGGTCAAGCAAAATGATTCCAGGTTGGGAGTTGGCCTTGAGGTTCTCATATTTACCTTTCCGCAGGAGATATTCCATCAGTTCTTCACCATCCCTGACAAAGACCAATTCATTTTCCAGTTTACTTTCAATGAATGCTTCACAGATCAATTCCCTGTCTTCCTCATCATCTTCAGCGATTAAGATGGGAACATTGCGTTTTATGCTCTGTATTAAATTCATTATTTCTAATTGGTATTTTGCTTAATTGGCAGGAGAATGATAAAAGTTGCGCCTGTACCAATGCGTCCACGGGCAATAATGCTTCCTTTATGGTTCTCTACAATCTTTTTACAAATAGCAAGCCCGATTCCTGTTCCTTCGTATTCACTTCTTCCGTGCAGGCGCTGAAATATCTGGAAAATTTTTTCTTCGTATTTTTCTTCAAATCCAATTCCATTGTCGGTATATTCAATTCTGCAGAATGTCTTATCTCCATTTACTTTTCCGAATGGTTGAGAAGGGTCTGTGACATAGGTGCTGGTGATGGTTATCAAAGGTGAACGTCCTTCCACACTGAATTTTAAAGAATTGGTGATCAGGTTTTGAAACAGTTGCTGCAACTGTACTTTCATTCCTTCAATGGAAGGCAACGGGCCAACTGATATTTGTGCTTGCTTTTGCTGAATCAATACCTCAAGGTCGCCTGATACATCACTGATCAGCTCATTTAAATCCACCGGCAATGCTTCAAACTGAACGTTGGCCATCCGTGAATAACTCAGCAGATCATTAATCAGCACCCTCATGCGCATTGCAGCATTGCTCGCACGATCCAGGTAACTTAAGGAATCCTCACCAAGGGTATCTTCACTCTTTGCTTTGATCCTGTCAAGGAATGTCAGAATTTTTCTTAATGGTTCCTGAAGGTCATGAGAAGCAACGTAGGCAAACTGCTCCAATTCGGCGTTGGAACGCTTCAAAGCCAGCACATTATTCTCCAATTCAATGTCCGCTCGCTTAGCATTGGTAATGTCCTGTACAGTAAGCGTAAAACCATCACGAAGTCGTACTGCTGTAGCATGGTACCAATGGGTAATTCCGTTACGGATGGTTTCATAAGTAGTATCCAATGGTATTCCGCTATCCACTACCAGCTTGTACTGTTCAAATAATTTTTCCGAATGTTTATCATTAAATATTTCAATCAATGATTTTCCTATAAAGGATGAAACAGATTTCTGAGTCATTCTGTGTGAAGCTTGATTGGACTGTATAAACTTGAAATCAATAATATTTCCCCGGAGGTCTCTGACCGACTCAAATGACTGGATACCATTGAGCGATGAATTGAGCACGCTATCGAGCAATTGCTGTAGCACCAACCTTTTCCGTAACTCAAAAAGGGTAAACAGGAGTGGAAGTACTACCAATGCCAATGCCATCAGTGAAAAGATGGTGATCGTTGCACGTGTCTCCTTCCGCGATTGCTCCAGGTCCTTTTCTCGCTGCTCCATCAGCTTCAGCTCCTCGGCTATACCCTGCTTTACGGAAAGCCTTATATCATCCATTATCCTTTTGCCCTCCTGCATCACTTCAATGCTTGCATAAGACAGGGTAAGATTCAATTTAAGAAATCCCCTCCTTATCAGGATGAGAGAATCAAGGAGCTTTAGCCTGTTCAACTGATCTATATTGTCATCCACAAGTCGCCGCAAATCCTGTGAACTTTGATACAAAGCAGGGGCAGCTGCATCATACGATTCTAAAAATGAAGAATCGCGTGTCATCAAAAAACCCCGCTGACCGGTCTCTGCATCTTTCACAGCAGAGAGCAGGTCATCTAATCCTGAAATTACCTGTTGTGAATGTATTACTTCACCCATGTCACTTTGTAGCTTCCTGATGCTCTGAAGGGAGAGGTAGATAATGGCAAGTACGAGGATAAATGCAAAAACAAATATTAATAATATTCTTTTGAAAAGGCTCTTTTCTCCTACAATCAGACGTTCCTTTAAAGAAATTTTTGGTTTTCCTGCGGTCATGCGTATTCAGTAAAGCGAAGGTAATTGAAATGGAATTATCCTGCAGGTCGAACGGGAAGTTTTGCTCTATTAAATGATCCGGATATGACTTTCGGTTTACACTGATTCTAATGGCCTGAAAGGAATGGAATATTTTCAATTGTTCGTTTTCTGCAAATGCCTGCAAGTGTGGCAAAAAGTTGTTCCTCATCCTCAGGAAGTGATACTCTGCATTTCTTTAAGCGATTGTACACATCGCTCAGTATTTCCTCCGCAATCTTCCAATCAGGAAACACCCTCCATATCACTAAAAGCAACCCATCATGATAGACCTCAAACAAGACCTCGAGATCAGTTTCATAATTATCTGTTGCTCCGAAAAAATGTTGTTCTTTCATGATCACACTTGTTGGATAAATGAAATGAGGTTATCCGTATAAACATTGCTAGCAAACATTCCTTTGTTGGACTACTCCTGCTTGGGCTTTAATGCTTTTTTTGATATTTCTTCTACGTTGGACATGAATTTCTGAACATCATCATCAGCATAGGTTCCAAAGGCATCAGTCAATGTACCTCTTATACCATCACTGGTTTCGATAGCGTAGAGGATAGCACTGTCGTCAGGATCACTCTCACCTTCGAAGCGGTAGAAGTTTAACACCTTCACTTTGTCGGGTGAATAAATGACTTGTGTGCTAACAGCTGTCAATCCATTCTCATTCACCATAAAATTTTCAATGAATCCCTTTTCCACCAGTCTATCAATACATGAACTCATTGTTTTCAAATCCACGTTTTCATCATTTATTTCCATAATCGATTTTTTTTAGTTTATCTGAAAAATGACTCCTCTCGCTATAAATCTTCAACCTTCCTGCTGCGAGGTTAGTCTTAATATTTATTAGTGATTCCTTTGCTTCACTAATCTCTTCCATTTGCACCGACAACTTTTCTACTATTGAAAAATGGTGCAATAATTCTTTAGACTCCATCGCCTTATAATAGGCATACAATGCCCGCGCTTCTGCATCAACACAATCATTCATTAACCATTTCGCGGCATTTCCGGAAATTGAGTCACGCAGTTCAAGCAAAACCTTAAAGATCATTTCATTCGCAGTTTCTTCCAGCGGAGCCTTATAACCCAGGCTAAGTACTTCGGATGTCAAAGCGTTAATATTGGTGATACTGGACGAATAATACTTGTTAAAAATGATCTTTAAATCAGTAGAAGGTGCCCTATTGTAGCACCTTCGGTACACCTCGCTGCGGCGTTCATTCGCATGAATCAGTTTGCTGATGATCTTTAGAGCGATTTTTTTATTGTGCATCCTCAAACTATTTATATAATGAATTACTGTTGTCCAGGTATTATACTAAAGCTCAACAATAGCGTGTTTATTCTATAACCCTTCATGTAAGCGTCGAGTCAGAATTCCCCCACTAGTGATTTAACCCAAAGAGCTTTTTTAAACGGACAAGATTGATAATGAATGATCATTTGTTTTAGATACTTTCTGCCGTGCAATTTTTATTGTGCACCCTACAATGGTTTAGGGGTGGCATCAGTAGTTTTGGCAACTGATTCATCAGCAAGTTCACTCTCAGGATCACCCATCTCACCTTCACCATCTTCTTCAGCCACAGGTTCATGGATATGCTGCTGCTTGTCATCTTCCCCTTCTTCACGAACAGGAGATTTTGAAGGCCTGTCGATGCGCTCTTTTCTCAGGGGATCATTTTTATCACCTTTCGTAAAGTCGTTGTCTTCATCACTGTGGTCGGGCTTCTGCATCGGTGGTTCAATTTCATTCGGAATCTTACGGTCGTTTTCTACAGGTTTATTGGTATTCACATTATTTGATTGATTTTTCTGATTCATGGCTTATTATTTTTGGTTTTAAAAACTATAGAACCTCCTAAAAAGCCGTGCCACTTACCGTATGTTCTTCTATATACCCTAAGCTCAGAGCATTCACCATTAGTTACTAAAAGGTTTTAAATGGTGGAGTGTTGATTTTACCCAAAGCGGGAATTCAAATCCACAAATACAGCCATGGTTTTATTACGGGTTGAAAATTATCATGGCGAAGTCGCAGTATATTCAACCGCTTTGAAAAGTGGCAGGAATTTTAAGTAATGAGGTCAGGAAATTATTTCTAACCCAAAAAAATTTAACTCATGAATTCAAAAGTTTTTGTTGCAGCGCTCTCCGGTTTAGGAGCAGGCCTGGCACTCGGAATGCTATTTGCCCCTGATAAGGGAACTGCTACCCGTCAACGTATCATTGATAAAGCATCTGATCTTTCGGGCCAGATAAAATCCACCACTGAAAATGCACTCGGTAAAATAAACGAGCTTGGTTCTTCAGCACGTAATACGTATGACAAGCTTTCCCGGGAAGTAGAGCAGTAAATCTTGGATTATCCGTTCGGCATCGTTGATCCGAACGGATAATTTCAAATCAATGTACTCTTTAAAAAAACTATTCATGAACCAGGTTGAAGGGCTATTCCAGGAATTAAGAGAATATATCAAATTGCATATTCACATTGCGCAGTTGAAATTCAGCAATAAAAGCTCCATAGTGGCTTCCTCCTTGCTTACTTATATGCTGCTGTTTATGGTAATTTTCTTTTTTGTCTTGGTGCTTACTATCGGTGTTTCATTGTGGCTTGGAAGAAAAATGGGCGATTGGTCTCTTGGATTTATGTTAATGGCGGGAGTATATTTATTTATTGGCCTTATCATTTACATCTTCAGAAATAAATGGGTCCGTCAGCCGCTGAACAACCTGATTGTAAAAGAAATATTTGATGAAGATTAACTAAATAACCTTTCAGATGAAACAAATTACGAATGCAAGTGAGCTTAAAGACAGGGTTCGTCAGCTTGAAGTATTAAGTGAAGAGAAAGAAGAGTTGCTGAAACTGCACGCAAGAGGAGTGGTTGAACATTTTAAACCTGTTAATATCCTCAAAAAGGCCATTGTGGGTTCCAGTATAATGAAAGGGACTTTCACGAAGAAAGGTATTACAGGTAATCTATTACAGATCGGAACCTCTTTTCTTCTGAAACGCATTTTTACCAGGCCTGCTAATCGCGCTCATAAGTAATAGGATTTCAAAAATGTTCATCAGTACGTTTGATGATAAACGACCAGGTCATCAATCGGAGACTGTATGAACTTATGGATTTTGGCACCGAAATCATTTGCAGTTTCCATTAAAATATCTTTAAAAATGTAGCTCACAGAACCGGCGCAACATATTGGATACTGCTGATAGTTTTCATAGTGGGTAATAAGCTGGAGGAAAAATTCGGAGAAGGATTCTTTGATCAGTTGTTGAAGGTAAGGATGTGCGCGATTTTCAGCAGCAAAAGGCGCTAATGATCCAAGAAAACTACCGGGAGAAGGTTTTGAATACAATTGTTCTAAAACCTGTTCGCGGTTCATTGGGCAAATGAGTGCAAAAGAGCGTTGTAGGTCTGGAGGAAAATATCCGCGGAGATAATCCCGCAGCAACTTTTTCCCAATAGAGGCTCCGCTTCCTTCATCACCTAAAAAATATCCCAAAGAGTCAATGCTTCGTACAATCTGTTTTCCGTCATACAATCCGCTATTAGTACCCGTTCCTAAAATAACAGTAAATCCAGGTACATTTTTCAACAGTGCTCTTGCGGCTGCAAGCAGATCGGTATCAACGACTATTGAGGCATCGGGAAAGCATTCATTTAATGCATCAGCAACCTGTTTCCTGCGAACTGCTGTTCCACAGCCTGCACCGTAAAAATGTATCCGGCTGATTTGCTGACTTGTCAGTTTTGGAAAAACTTGCTGATTGATAATTGTAATGATTTCATCCCTGCTGACGAAATAGGGATTTAATCCTTGTGTAGAAAAAGCGGTTAGAGATTCCTGGTCAAACACCCGCCAATCTGCCTTTGTCGAACCTGAATCAATAACTGCCTGAATCATTGTGCTGCTAGTTAATCGGACAAATTACAAAAGTCGCAGTAGATGGATGATGCGATTTCCCCAACACTAAATGGGATTGTTTCCAATTTAACGGGAAAATGAGTTTTGAATATGCATAGGCCTGGCATAAAGGAATCGCAATTGTAATACACCACTTGTGAATTATCATTCAAAGAATGTGAAAAATTTCTCAACTTCGCCGCTGCTGCTGAAGGAATCAAGATCCGAGATACCGGGCAGCCTGGACAATCATAAAAATCTTTTTATGTCATTATTGGAATCCATTCAAAAAACATTTCAACCCCATGTTCCAAAAACCACTTCACTGGTAGTGGTAGGTACAGTGGCTTTTGACTCT
>JBDSEW010000010.1:0-2798 GCA_039919825.1 Chitinophagales bacterium
CACCTTTGACCGGAAGTAACCATTATTGTCGAGACGATTTGTAATGAGTGATGATACAATAGTGGGTGAAGCTTTTTTTAACAAAACAGGTGGTTCTCCAATTTTATTTTTGAAGAAATAACGCAGCCCTTTTCCTTTGGGAGTATCCGTAACCTCGTAAAACCAAAGCTTGGGCCTGGATACACCCAGGAAAGTACGGTTGGGCTCAGGGGTGATTACTTTTTCCACTTCTTTTTTAAGATCCTTGGTTTTAGGTACGTCTCCTTCCTTGATAAATTCTATTTCTGCTCCTGTATAAAGCTTTTCACCTTCCGGTAAATATTTCAGTCCTGTACAACTACCAAAAAGTACAGAAAAAATTAGCGCGATCAGAATGTCCTTTCTCTTCATTGCTCGGGTGGTGGTTTTACGCCATCGCTTTTTGAATCATTTTTCCCTTTCTTCATTTTTTCCTCTTTCGACCGGTGAAATAATTCGCGCTCGCGATCATAATCTTTGGTAAATACAAATCCCAGGGCGCTTTCGATGATCTCGCCCTGCAGGATGTCATAATCATTGCGCCGGTAAAAGCGAAGCCGGTAGACTCCTTCCGGGGTAATTTTATATTCGCCTGATATATCACCAGTAATACTGCTGATATTATTTTCTTTTACTTTTTCTCCTTCAAGGTCAATATTTCCACCTACCTGTACATTCAACCGGTTATTTAAAAATTGTTTGGAAACTCCGAGCTCCAGTTCCGTTCTACCCTGGGGTTCACCTGATGAGTAGTCTTCGTAAGATTGTAAATTAATATTCAGCTCTACCCCTTTGATATAATTTCCGGCTAACCGGTTCAATTGCTGGCTGAGCAACTGTGATACACTGTTACGGGCTACATTAGCGACGTCGTTGTTTTGAGAAGATTCAAGCGGATCTTGAGCAATGAAGCGATTGAGCACAAGTAAAGCAAAGACCTGTTTGTTCAGATCGGATTCGTTTTCATTTAACTGGTTCAGTTTGGCGTAGACAGAACCATTCAATGCGCCTCTTTCATTAGGAGGAAGATCGAGTGAAAATGTTATTTCAGGTTTCAGCAGCTCTCCTTTCATATACATGTACAGTTGAAAGGGCAATCGTTGCTGATACATATTTTTATCCTGATCGCTTAATCCGGTGAGCTGGTCTGCCACTAAGTCAATGGGAGAGGTCCGGACTTCATACAAAGCGGTAAGATCTACATCAGCTTCCATCGGGTCTCCATTCCAGGTGATGGAGCCTTCCTTTAGAATAAACTTCTTCTTTACGAAATCATAAAATGAAAGACGGTAAGAACCTTCCGAAATTTCATACCTGCCTGTCAAGCTTGTTTTGCCGCTTGGATCCATGGTAAAATTCAAGGTAGCATCTCCAAAAACCTGCAGAGAATCTCCGGAGGCGGGATCAATAACAATAGCGAGGGAAGAGTATTTATTCACTTCTATATTGGCAGAAATATCCAATCCCTGGATGGAGGAAGAAGGGCCTGCTGCAGTATCCGTCTTGATCCGCGTCATGATGGGATGAAGGGTATCATTACGGTTTACAAAAATAACCACGCCACGACTTTCTTGATTCGTTACTTTTTCTTTCGGACGTGTAATGGATAATGCAGATCCATCATCCAGTTTAATGTTTGCATTTATTTTGGGAAGATCTTTTGTGCCCGTAATTTTTATATGACTGTCTAAAATTGCCCGTCCCTTGAATTGACTCGTATCATTCCGGCTTGAATTAATTGCCATAAAATCGTTGGATTCTACGGTAAGGTCGAAAGCCACTGTTTCTTTGGGATCGGGAGCAACCCAACCGGTAATTACGGCCGCATTACCGAGGGTATCGGTTAGCCGGAAGTTTGGAAAGGTGGCCCTGGTGTTTTGAAAAACAATTTCTTCATTCTCTAATTTATAATAGCTATTAATGTAGGTCACATTAAAACCTGCATCCTGAAAAGTCAGTTTCCCATTCAGATCAGGGCTGGCAGTACTTCCTTGCACTTTAAGATTACCTTTTAACGATCCCTTTAGTCTTGTGGCCTGGCCAAAGGTGTAAGCTTCCAGCGTAGCGAGGTTCACATTGTTTAATGCCACATCAAAATTCAATGCGTTTTCTTTTTGAGCAGCACTATAGAAACCATCCACAGCAATATCATTTCCTTCTCCTTTTATGGTTATTATTGCTGTATAGGTATCCGCAGTTTCGTTATTTGCTTTTGCCGTAATGGTTCCCAGCGTGTCTTCTTTAAAACTAAAATTGTCAATGGTAAGGTCTGCGTTAAAAACAGGAGTGGATTGTAAATTTTTTACCAGCACGTTTCCATTGATCAAGCCACCGGCAACTATTTCATTGGCTTGCACCATTCGTGTAAGCTCCTCAATATTAAAATCATTGAACGTTATTTCCAGCGGCGGGTCATTGGTTTCGCTACCTGTACTATTTAATTTAATGAGTTGTCCTCCATTACTTAGCTCAACGTTGTTGGCATATATCACGTCCTTTCCAAAAAGGAGAAAATTATCCGGGGTAACCGACCATGGTTGATAGTTGAGAGTTACACTGTCGGGAATAAAGTGAAACCGGTAATTCTGATCCTGCATTCCCAAGTTTCCTGCAAGAAGATATTTCAATTTCTTTTCTTCATCCTGGATAGTGAGATGAATGCCTGCAGAATCATTTTGAACTTTGCCGGCGATGGCAGGATTTAAAATTTTGTATTCACCATTGTCGAGTGCATCGAGCGCAAGATTGTAGCGGAGTGATTGGGAATCGGATGCAATATT
>JBDSEW010000060.1:0-9173 GCA_039919825.1 Chitinophagales bacterium
CCTTATAATAGCCACCGAGAGAGGCGAGATAAATGTCGTTTACTAAGGAACGTAACCATGGTGTATAGGTTACACCCATAGCGAGCTTGTTGGCAGCAAAAGATATTTTAGCCGTATTCCAAAAAACAGCATTGGCATCGGGAGAAAGCCCCACACCTACATCTCCCATTGCGCCAGAACGGGCATCAGGCGCGATTCTTAAAAAGGGCACTGCAGTGTTGATCACATTCACACGTCCATCCAATGAATCAGCTATTGTTTGTGCCTTTGTTGCCACTGAAGAGAAAATAGTAGCCAGAATTAAAAACATGGTTGCTGTTCGTACCTGATAATTTCTTTTCATCAAAAATTTTACTTGTTTTTTAATCGATTAAAAAAGCGGGCAAAGTTAAGTTTTATTTGAGAATGACCAACTTTTCAAACATGTCGGCCTTCATTCCATTTCCTGCCTGAACAGTCAGTTTATATACGTAAACACCCTTCCCTATTGGATCTCCGTAATCATCTTTTCCATCCCAGAAAATGTTATTGACCCTGTAGCCTCCTGCAGATCCACCTTCACTGCAACCGGCTCCGCTGGAGGCAATCATTTCCGGCATTACTGATTGCTGAATGGTCTTAATCAATCTTCCCGAAATTGTGTATACCTGCACCATCACATCGAGCATTTGTCCGGGCATGTTGTGCTCAAACATAAACTCGGTGCGCGTAGTAAAGGGATTGGGATAGTTCAATACATGTGCCAGTGCCATTTCAGCAGAAGTAGAAACAATAAATTCAGTACTTCCTTCAGATGAGTTGTTGTAAACATCCCAGGCTTTTACGATGATCGTGTGAAGCCCTTCGCTCATGCTGTTCAAAGGGTACCGTGCTTCTCCTGATTGATAACTATCCAGGTCCGCAGTATAGAAATCATTCATCACAAGGGTATTTTTTGAATCATTGTCCAGTGTGCCTGCTATATCGTGTCCGATACCTGTACCAACAGTATTCACACCATTATCATCGCTAATCTTAACCAGAACACTTGGATTTTGATCGGTAATACCCCCCCGAACAAATTTCTCATCATTCATATACACTTTCACTTCGGGCCCCTTATCATCGAGGCTGGCGGTATCACTCACGCCTCCTATCACCACATCATTCTTGTATCCGTTTGCATCTATCAGATCATTTTCAGCATAGTAACTCAGCTTTCCGAAACCGTATTGATAGGAGATGTCCTTTGGAACTACGAAGGAAAATGTGAACACACCGCTTTTTACGCTGGCCTTACCGTTGTAGATGATGTTTTTCTGCAGGCTGAAATTGCGAACCTGGCTGGCAGGGTCGTTAGCAAGCGTTTGATATGAAATGGGTTTATCATACACTGTTGGATAAAGTGTACCGTTAAAGTCTGCCATCACGTTTCCACTCAGGTCATTTACAGTTCCGGCAATAGTAACCAGTTGCAATGCCTTAATAGTATCCTTTACCGTTCCTCCAACCGGATGTGCATTTATGGCTGTTGTGGCAACATTATAAGTTGGGTAATTCAGGGTTAATGCCGGATCTCCCAGCAAGGTGAATTTTCTGTTGTTGGTATCGCCTCCGATGCTGTTTTTTCCTTTCCGGAACACTTCACCAAGTGGAGGAATTACACCATTAACAGGCAGAAATACATTGTCCATAAAACCCTGGTTCATCAAGCGGTTGGCTGAAGAATACACCAATCGAACGGTGGTAACCAGTGCAATGGCGCCGCCTTTTGTATTAGAGAGCAGCATCTCGCCGGCAGATTCCACAGCAGGATCATCGTACTTGCTGAATTCGCAGGTTGCTGTTACAAAAAGCGGAAGTTTGTAAAGATTGGTATAGCTCTCGATATCGCTGATTCCAAGCACACGTTCATGTGCCCAACCACCTACACCGCCATGGCCCACATAATTCATGAGGAGGGTACCGTTACAAATCCTGTTGTTTACAGCTGTGTTTGCATCGGGATATCGGGTACCTCCCGGAATAGAGATTTGCTGATAGGAATCAAAGTAAATCTTATCGAAATTGTAAACGGGATATTTAGCAGAAACTTCAACAGCAACCTCGTCAGCGTCCTTAATGTGTGTGTTGTTGTCTTCATCATCAGCAACAAACGTAATCACATTACGCCAGTTACCGAATGATTCAGGGGAGCCGTAAATCTTGATCTTATTAAGCATGTCAGCAGTCTGCTCCGAATTATTCACCGGAAGGCGGCCAATCCCAATGTCAAGTTTTGCATTTGGATCAAGTATGTTTCCTCCTTCATTGTCATCGAGTAAACCATAAAAATCATCTGAAACAAAAGAACTCGTAGCACTTACCGAATTAGCACTTTGAAAAGTAGGAATCAATCCCTGGTTGCCTTCAATGTTTCCCTTGTTGTCATAGGATCCATCTCCAAACAGGCAAATATATTTTGGAAACAACGTAGCATCCGTTTCTGCCCGCATGTAAAACATGCGTGTGAAATCACGGATGGCTGCAATATCCTGTGCGCCCGAAGAAAACTCATTGTAAATCTGTTCAACAGTAATTACATGCACAGACATATTTGATTTGGTACGGTGAAAATCTGCAAGCTCATTTGCCTGAGAAAGAAGCAGTGAGGGAGTTACAATAAGGTATTCAGCCTGCGGCAGGCCATGCAAATCCTGGTTTGAAATTTTTCCAACAGCAACCGGAGCATATCCTTCATTGTCGGCTAAAATCACATACTCATGCAAAGAATCAGCAGCCGTGGTAAACTGAAGCTGGTTTCCGTTAACAAGGGTTGCCTGCTTGTGTACATTCACTGGATGAGTAACATCCCAGATTGCGAGCGAACTATTCGTGTTGCTGAGGGTAAACTGGGCAACGCTGGCCGGTAACCAGGAATCAATGTTTCTGAAATTCATTTGCGACCCGGTCCACGATAAATTACGTTGCACATTTACTTCTGAGTAGTTCAACCAGCCAACAGCATCCTGTCCTTTTTTGGTATAAGCAAGTGTGATATTAAAATTTCCTGATGAAGAAAGAAATTCGCCTTCCATCTTGGCAACGTTGGCAAATGGGCAGGTGTAGTCGCTGCAAACTTTGGCAATATCTATCACATCTATCACCTGAGGATTGGGGCCATCTCCGGACATTGTAAAAGTATTCGATGCGTAAATACTTTTAGACGCCACCCATGCCACTACTTTCACAGGTGCAGTAGTAGCGAGGTTCGGAAAGCTGAACGGAAAGGATTGTGATGGCTCAAACTCAAAAGATTCTCCATACCATTCACGGCCACTATCGAGAAAATTATCCAGCTCCACTTCATGAAAGGCACGGTCGTTAAAGGTGCTAACCTGCACAGTTGGGGTTTCTGTTAAAGAAGGTTGTTCCGATATCCTCTTTCCGGCTCCTAAATCAGTCGTTATAAAATAATAAGCTTCGTTTGAGTAAAGATTTAAAAGGTGTGTGAATTTCTTTCCTATTGAATCATAACCCCAACGATGTGGGCCCTGTGCATAGAACTGCACATAATCACCTGTATCAAATCTACCATCATCTTCTCCAAATACCCTAATAGCATTTTCTTGTAAGTCGTCGTAACG
Organism: Chitinophagales bacterium; assembly: GCA_039919825.1. Lineage (GTDB taxonomy): Bacteria > Bacteroidota > Bacteroidia > Chitinophagales > UBA10324 > JACCZZ01. The sequence continues at coordinate 3,606 of JBDSEW010000060.1, forward strand.
GAAAATAGCATTGGGTTCAGGAAGCATTCCACCACCGTTTCCGTATACACGTATATTTCTTGGATCAAGAGAAGCCGTATTTAGACCGAGTGCGTCGAGAAAGCTTTTGTCCATCTTAAAAACTCCATCGTTCTTCACTGAAATCTTGTACCAGTTTCCGGAAGCAAGAACAGAATGTGCTGCATAATCTTCACTACCACGGACTGAAGAAGTTGCGGATGCCGGTGTTACGGTAATAGTATATCGGAAAGATACCAATCGTTCCACTGTGCCATTGGAGGGGTTCTTTCGAAAAGGAACTATCGAGAGTTGCACAAAAGGTTTTTTCATTTCATACCCCATTCCTGTTTTCAGGATTGGAGCAGCCTCTATAGCTTTAAAAAAGTCTGAAGAAAGAATTCCCTTTTTAAGAGTTGCCGGTGTATAAACTTCATCCGATAACTTCACCATAGGTATTCCATCAAAAGGAACGGATACAGATTCAAAATAAAAGGGTAAATAACCGTACGCCGCATCATCATAGGCGGCTCCATTAAAATACAATGCCTCATGAAGCTTGTAATCTGAGAATTCAAAGCTTCGCAATGTATCTGACCAGGTAAGCGTTTTAACCGGCGAAATAACCTGTGCCTGCGAAACAGTTTGAATGATAAGGAATGAAAGAAGTATAGTAATTTTTCGCATGGTTACCGGAAATGAGTTTGGAATTACATTGATGATTCTTAAAAAATACCGTTCTTTAACGGAGCGTGGTACAAATTATTTCAGGGTATTTTTAAAGTTACAATAAAACTCCTAAATAAAATTTTGGTTCTGAAACGTGCAATATTAGGTATTATTTTATTCCGGCTTTGTATTGCCAGTGTCTATGCACAGGATGCAGAATTCAGCCAGTTTTTTAATGCACCTCTTTATCTTAACCCGGCATTTGCAGGAGTTGGCGAAGGTCCGCGTTTTTGCATTAATTACAGAAATCAATGGGCTGCGCTGGACAATGCCTTTGTAACTTATACTGCTTCCTATGACCAAAACATTGAAGCATTAAATGGCGGGGTCGGTGTGCTGGTTACTTCCGACCGGCAGGCGAATGGCCTCCTTACATCAACGGGTGTTTCAGGAATCTACTCTTACCAGCTTAATCTAAGCCGCAGTTTCGGATTAAAAGCGGCTGCTCAAATTTCTTATGTACAGAAAAGAATAGACGCGGGCCAATTGATTTTTGCTGATAACATCAATCCTGCAAATGGCGGAATAACAGGAGGAGTTTCATCTGACTTGCCTGACATTACTTCAAAAGGAATAGCTGACATTGGCGGAGGCGTAGTATTCTATACCAAAAGTTTCTATGCAGGCTTATCGGCAAAGCACGTTACCTCACCCAATGAATCGTTTATAACATCACAAATAAGCCCATTGCCTGTTAGAGTGGCCGGGAACATTGGCATTGAGCTGCATTCTAAAAAAGGTGTAAGAACTCCGGTTTACTTTTCTCCAAACCTGCTATATGTTCAGCAGTCAACATTTAAGCAAATCAATATCGGAGCTATCCTTGGGGTAGGTGTGGTTTATGGTGGAATCTACTTCAGAAGTGCATTTGGAAACAGTGATGCAGTTATATTAATGACTGGTTTGCGGAAAGGGGTGTTTAAGTTCGGTTATAGTTATGACGCTACCATTTCCAACCTGCAAAGTAGCGGAGGCACGCACGAATTAACGCTGGTACTGAATTTTCATGATTCGAAAAAGGTACAATCCCGGAGAAACTCAAAGAAGTTTACTGATTGTCCTGAGGTATTTTAAAGGCATTAACCACTGCTTTTTTTACTTGCATTTCTGCTTTACAGCCATAGCATCTCATGATTTTTTAGTAAAAGGAAATACCCAGCACCATTCACCGAAGTTCCTTTTCATTAACAGCACTGATGTTTTTGAAATAAATAATTTACATTTGCGTTTACCTCTCTCTTCACATAATATCCAACTAAACATGCTGAAGCGGTCTTTTATCTCAAACGGTATGCTGATGATGGCATCAGCAGCCTTGATTTTTTCAGTAAGCTCCTGCAAAAAGGAGAAGTCGGCAACCACAGGCTGGAACTACAACGACAGCAAATGGGGCGGCTTTGAAGTGCGTGGCTATGATGGCCAGGAAACCGGGCCGGGCCTGACGCTGGTGGAAGGTGGTTCTTTTGTGATGGGAAACACTGAACAAAACCTGACCTACGACTTCGATAATATCCCAAAGAAAATTACGGTTTCTTCTTTTTATATGGATGAAACAGAAGTTGCAAACGTTCACTACAGAGAATACCTCTACTGGCTGAGCCGTACTTTCGGATCTGATTTTCCTGAGGTAGTAAAAAGGGCTTTACCGGATTCTTTGGTTTGGCGCGATGAACTGGCTTACAATGAACCCTATGTGGAGTATTACTTCCGTCACCCTGCGTTTAATAACTACCCTGTAGTTGGCGTAACATGGGTGCAGGCCAATGATTATTGTGCCTGGAGAACTGACCGCGTAAATGAGTGGATCATGATTCGGGAAGGCATTCTGGAAAAGAATCCCAGCCAGATTGATGAAGACAACTTTAATACACAATCTTACCTGATTGGTCAATACGAAGGTGCCATCAAAAAGAACCTGAAAGACCTGAATCCAAATGGAACAGGCGAACGAAAAGTGCAAATGGAGGATGGGATTATGCTACCTGAATACCGCCTGCCCACTGAAGCTGAATGGGAATATGCCGCACTGTCGCTTATTGGTAATAATCCATACAAAGACGAAGAATTGTATACTGATCGTAGGATTTACCCATGGAACCGCGATCAGATGCGTGATCCTAAACATGGTGGCTGGCAAGGTGATTTCCTCGCCAATTTTAAAAGGGGAAATGGTGACATGATGGGTGTAGCCGGAGGATTAAATGATAATGCCGATATTACTGCACAGGTAACAGCCTTCCTGCCCAACGATTACGGACTTTATAATATGGCTGGCAATGTAAGCGAATGGGTATCGGACGTTTATCGCCCCTATACTTTTTATGATGCCAACGACTTTAATTCATATCGTGGTAACGTATTTATGAAAGACAGTTTGGATGAAGAAGGTTATCACGTCGACAAGGATTCACTTGGCAGGGTTATTAAAATTCCGGTTTCTGATGCTGAAAGTGCCAATCGCCTGAATTACCGCAGAAGTGATGTGATCAATTTCCTGGATGGAGATTCATTATCAGAAGTGGATTACAATTACTCGGTGTCTTCACTCATTAATGATAAAGCACGCGTTTATAAAGGAGGTTCATGGGCAGACAGAGCGTATTATCTATCGCCTGGAACCCGCAGATACCTTGATGAAAATCTTGCATTATCAACTCTTGGATTCCGTTGCGCTATGGTAAGGTTAGGAAGTCCTGGCGGAAATGATATTCCTGCAGGAAAACAATTTGATGTGAAGCAAAAGAAAAAATAACCACACCTTTCAGTTAAAATGAAATGCCCTTCTTAATCGGAAGGGCATTTTTTTTAAACCAATGATATGTCACCGTGCTAACACGATTTTTTCCAACCTGGAAAGAGAGCCAGCTGTAACCAAAGCAAAATAAATACCTGCCGGCAGCATGCTCAGGTCAACTTCCTTTTTGAAAGTAGCTGAAGAGTTTTTTTCATGGTAATTATAAATTTGTTGGCCCAGTACATTAAAGATATTGACGGTTACTCCATCATTCTCGTGATTTCCTGAAATCACAATGGTGATAGCTTGTAAAGTGAGTGTAGGATTAATGATGATCCACTCCGACGATTCCTGCTCTGGCGTTAGCTCCAATGAAATAGTAATTTCTCTCCAGCAACCACCCTTATTTGTGGTCACTATGGTATAATTGCCTGATTCATGTGCAGTGAACTGCTGGTTAGTAGCTCCTGGAATGTTGATCCCGTTCAGTTGCCATTGATAGAAGACAGATGATGTGCCTGACAACAAATTTCCAGTGATAGTAATGGAGGGCGTATCCGGAAAATCATAGACGTGAATGTAATCGTATAAAATTAGTGTATCTGAAAGATCTTCACGAGAAGAGATCAGCCTGACATCAAAATTACCAGGTTGCAAATAGCAAATTCCTTCCGGAAACAATTGTGTGGAAGTGTCCGGTACAGCTCCTTCAAAATTCCAATAATAAGACATTTCTGAAATGGAAGATTGCGCTATAAAATCAATACATTGTCCGGTGCATAGTGCAGAATCGCTCACATTAATTTCAGGAACGATTGAAAGGTCGCAGGCCGTTCCGTTGAAGCACACTTCATCTGGCTGGTATTGCCACAGATCATTCATCGTGACAAAAGGGTAACCTCCTGCATCTTCTTCAATCGTAAGTCCTCCAAACATCCAAAAATTTCCATCCGTATCCATCCACGAAACTGCTCCACCCCTGCTCCTGGGAATGTTTGTAGAAGCAGCAACTGATTGAGTTCCATATTGACCTTCCCGATTGGATAATATGGTTCCATTTATCAATGCCCAATTGCGGGTACCAGGATTGTAGCGCCATAAATCGCTGTAAATACTGACCGGTGCACCCATCTTAAAACCACCAAAGAGCCACAGGTTTCCTTTTTCATCCCTCCATCTGGCCCTGTTTTCTGTTCGGCCAGCCGGGTTAAAGTTTTCACCCTCTTCACAATATTCTCCGGGGTTTCCATCGGGATTGGGGTTGCTTGATCCATCTATCCAGGTCCAGTAATTAGTGGCGCGGTTAAATAGCCACAGGTCATTGTATGTTTTGGAATTCTCACCTCCAAAAAATAACAGGTTGGTTTCGCAATTCAGCCAGCTACAGTAGGCGAATCTTCCACCCGGATCATTAAATTCATCAGCCACGCCAATCATTCCATGATGCGGCGACTGGTTCAATTGTTCTCCTCCTTTCATCCAGGTCCAGTTGTTGGTAAACCAATTGTAACGCCACAGATCGTTGAATAACCCTGAATTCGTCACACCGCCAAAAATCCAGAACTCGTTGTTAATGGTCCAGGTACATGATGATTCATCCCGGGCAGGTATCTGGTTCGAGGGGGATTCCGTACGAAGTAAACCATAGTCGGATGGGCCATTTATAGTATTGGCACCTTTAATCCAGGACCATTGATTGGTAACTACGTCATATTTCCAGAGGTCGTTTAACCTGCCCTGATTGCCTGAATGATCAATCCCAGATCCTCCAAACAACCACAAATTACCTTCAGGGTCAACCCATGTGGCAGCTCCCCATGCACGGGCACCCGGATTATTAGCAGAAGAAGAAATTCCCTGAATGCCGTAAATACCTGGCTGATTTACTAGGCCGGGCCCTTTCACCCAGGTCCATTGATTCGTTGCTACTGTATATTTCCAGAGATCAGCATACATGTTAAAATTACTATAATGTACTCCTCCAAAAAGCCAGAAGTTTCCATTTGCATCAGTCCAGTTGGCGGCTTCATATAGCGCCGGCGGATTGTTAGCTGGAGATGGAATTCCCAAAATTCCATAGTAACCGTATGAAAGAGGTATGCTGTCTC
>JBDSEW010000089.1:0-10462 GCA_039919825.1 Chitinophagales bacterium
AAACAGAGGTGGTGCTGTTGGTATTCAGGATACGGATGATACCATCCTTCTCCACAATAAACAGGCGGTCATCACCTGCGTTGGCAATATCAACAGGCTTGGTAAACCCAGTGCCGACAGATTCAACGGTAATAGAAGGTTGTGCATGAATGCGATAGCTATAAAAGCTTAGCAGTACAAAAAAAAGTAGCAAGTTGTTTTTCATATTTTTTCGATTTAGGCAATTAAGCTACTACTTTTCTCCGAAGTGATAAATTTTTCTGGGTAGCTCATTTGAGGTAGGTGATTCCTATTGCAACAAAAAATCAGGATGCTGTTAATAAGATGCATTTTTAATCTTTAGGGTGATTGAAGAATGGATCGAAAGAATAAATGAGCTCTCTTAATTGAAAAATTTGCGGTTAACTTTGCGCGAATAAAATCAGTTGAAATAAAATGAGCGAGGAAGTAAAGTCCCTGAATTTCCTGGAGGAAATAGTAGAAGCGGATATAAAAATTGGTAAGCACAATGGCAGGGTTTTAACAAGATTTCCGCCGGAGCCCAATGGGTATTTGCATATTGGCCATGCAAAAAGTATTTGTCTCAACTTCGGCCTGGCTGATAAATACGGTGGAAAAACCAATCTCCGTTTTGACGATACCAACCCTGAAAAGGAAGAAACAGAATACGTTGACAGTATCAAAGAAGATATTCAGTGGCTTGGGTTTCAGTGGGACAATGAATTTTATGCATCAGATTACTTTGAGCACCTGTATGAATTTGCAAAAGTGCTTATCAAAAAGGGACTGGCGTATGTAGATGACCTTTCTGCTGAAGAAATTGCCGCTACAAAAGGAACACCGACTGAGCCGGGAAAAGAAAGTCCCCACAGAAATCGCAATGTTGAAGAAAATCTTGAATTATTTGCCGGCATGCGCAATGGACAATATAAGGAAGGGGAGAAGGTATTGCGTGCAAAAGTAGATATGGCAGCACATAACATGCAATTACGTGATCCACTGATGTACCGCATCAAACATGTAGATCATCACCGCACAGGCAACAAATGGTGTATTTACCCGATGTACGATTTTGCCCATGGCCAATGCGATTCGATTGAAAAGATCACCCATTCCATTTGCACACTGGAGTTTGACGTGCACCGTCCACTGTATGATTGGTTTATCGAAAAACTGGAGATATTTCCTTCTCATCAATATGAGTTTGCGCGACTGAACATGACCTATACCGTGATGAGTAAACGAAAACTTTTACAGCTGGTAAATGATAAGTTTGTTTCGGGTTGGGATGATCCGCGCATGCCTACTATTTCCGCATTTCGCCGGCGTGGATATACACCTGCGAGCATTCGCGCCTTTTGCGATAAGGTTGGTATTCAGCGCAGGGAGAATTCGATTGATATTGGTTTGCTGGAGTTTTGTGTGCGTGAAGATCTGAATAAGAATGCTGTTCGGCGAATGGTAGTGCTGGATCCAATAAAACTGGTGATCACAAATTATGAAGCCGGAAAAACAGAAGAGTTTGCGGGTGAAAACAATCCGGAGTCACCCGAGAGTGGAAGCAGGATGATTCCTTTCAGTCGCGAGATGTGGATCGAACGCGAAGACTTCATGGAAAATCCATCAAAGAAATTTTTCAGGTTGGGTGTTGGGCTAATGGTGCGTTTAAAGAGCGCCTATATTGTGAAATGCGAAAGTTTTCTGAAGGATGGCCAGGGAGTAGTGAAAGAAATTCACTGTACTTACATTCCGGAGAGCAGGAGTGGTGATGATACAAGTGGCATTCATGTAAAAGGTACCATTCACTGGGTGAGCGTGGTGCATGCAGCAGCAGTTACGGTTTGTCTATATGATCGTTTGTTCAGGGTGGAAAATCCAAATGCGGAAGAGGGAGACTTTAAAGAATACATGAATCCCAACAGCTTACAGGTGATTGAAAATGCATTTGCAGAACCATCCCTTCTGGAAGCAAAATCAGGTGACCCGTATCAGTTTATTCGGAAGGGATATTTTTGCCTGGATAAAAATTCAACCAAAGAAAAATTGATTTTTAACAGGACGGTTACGTTGAAGGATAGCTGGACGAAGGCGCAGGGGTGAGGCTAAAAACTAAAAATGCATGGAGGTTTTCTGATACCTCTCGCAGTTTGAAATCATATTTAATTGAGATGGCAAAGCCATCAAGATATTAAACCACGAGGCAAGAGGTTACACTTTTTTTGATGATAAAAAAAGCAAGTTCTAATGAAGTTAATATAGAAACATTGGATGTTGTGGAGATGCTGAAACAAGTTCAGCATGACGTTTCATAGGAGCTGTCGTCGCAGATCGAGAATTGCTCGTTTCAAAGCTGGTTCAACAGTAGCAATTGCCTGTCACCCTGAGCCTGTCGAAGGGCGTTCGTGAACATCGTCAATTACATTTGCTTCGACAAGCTCAGCATGACAGGAGCCAGTGTCGCGTTGACTTGAAGACAACCTCACATAGAGCAGCTTTGTGTCATCCTGAGGAAAATCCCGCTTTGCGGAAAAAACGCAAGATGAACCTGGTTTTCCGGAGTATCTTGTGTGTAGATTTGCTGCGAAATGGACGCATGCTGAAACAATTTCAGCATGACGTTTCATGGGATCTGTCGTCGCAGATCGAGAATTGCTCGTTTCAGAGCTGGTTCATCAGTAACCTGTTTCAGAACCTGCTTCTCCAACTAACGACTCAGGACTAACTACTAACTACTAACTACTCCCCACTAATTCAAACTCCGAAAATCCACCGGCACCACCCTTGATATACCCTCTTCCTGCATGGTAATACCATAAATCACATCTACTGATGCCATCGTGTTCTTGTTGTGTGTTACCAAAACAAATTGTGAATTCTGAGAGAAGTCGCGAACGATGCGGTTGAACTTTTCGATGTTGGCATCATCGAGAGGAGCATCTACTTCATCCAGAATACAGAATGGTGCAGGCTTGTAGAGGTATAATGCAAAGAGCAATGAAATTGCTGTAAGTGTTTTTTCTCCGCCCGAAAGCTGATCGATAATCTGGGGACGCTTGCCTTTGGGTTTAGCCGTGATCTGGATCTTTGATTCCAGCACGTTGTCAGGATTTTCCAGGAACAGATCGCATTCATCATCTTCCGTAAACAATCCTTTAAACACCTTCGCAAAATTTTCTTTGATGGCATTGAAAGCGGTAAGGAATTGTTCCTTCGCAGTGGTTTCAATTTCATCTATCGTTTGCAACAACGATGATTTTGCATTCATGAGATCATTCTTCTGGGCAACAATAAAATCATGGCGCTCCTTCATTTCATTGTACGCTTCCATGGCCATGGGATTTATTTCTCCGTACGTCTCAATCCTGTTTTTTATTTTTTCTGATTTTTGTTGCAGCTCCTCAGGATTCAATTCAGGATCGGGATTGCGGTCCATCAGGGATTCAATCTCCACTTTAAACTCAATGGCCAGCCTGTCCTTTAATGAATTGAGTTGCAGCTTTAATTCTGTGGTTTTGTCCCTGATCTGGCTGAGCAGTGCTTCTAACTGTTCTTTATTTTTTGAAATGGTCTTCAGGTATTCTTCCAGCTCATTTATTTTTCCGCGGCTTTCATAATACACCTGCTCCACCGCTGCAACGTGATGTTCCATCTTTTCTTTCTCTGCATAATCATGTATGATTGCAGCTTCAGCCACTGACAATTTATCTTCAATCTCTGAGATGGAAGCCACAATACGATCCAGCTCAGCCTGGTTGCTTTCAATCAATTGTTGGGTGATGGAGGACTGCTGGGTTTTATATTCCAGCTCACGGTCAATGGTCGCAACTTTATTTTGTTGTTGTACAAACTGGATATGCTTTGCATTATAGGCCTGTGATGTTTCATTCAACTTTAGTTCGCTGGCGCTGAATGCGGCAGTCAGTTCATCCAGTGATTGCTGTAACCCTTTTTTCTTATCTGCATCAATTTTAAGCTGCCCGGCATAATGTGATTTTTCCGCTTCAAGCTGTTCAATTTTTGCGTGAATAGTTTTCATGCGTGAACGATGCGCTACAAAGAAGCTTTCGATGTTTTCAATCCGGGTGAAAATCGTCGCCAATTGATTCTTTACGATGTTGTGCTGTTCGCGTACTTCATCCAGTTCAGCATCTTTCGAAGAATTCTTCAATTCAATGAGGTTTGCCTGCAGGTTTTGAATACGGTTCTGTAACCGTTCTGCATTTTCTTTTGACTGTACAATCTCTGCTTCCAGTGCAGCAAGATTTTTTATCCTGCCCAATCTCTTTCCGGAGAAAGATCCAACCTGTCCGCCAGACAATCCAAGTGGTGTGCGGATAAATTTTCCACTGCGGCTGATGATGGACAACTGTTTATCAAAACTTCTGAGGTCAACATGTTCTTCATCGCGCAAAATGAAAGCACCTGAAAGAAGGAAGGAAACTAATTTGCGATACTTCGGATCCACTTCCACAATGTCTAATGCTGCAATTGCATTGGCAGGAGGTGTTATATTTTTTACTGCCGTGTCTTCAAAATCATTCAGCACAAAAAAGTTAGCACGACCTTTCGATGCTGAGCTCAGCAGGTTCACAGCATTCATGGCATCATTCATATCTGCCACCACGTAGAAGTTCAGATATTGGTCGAGATAGTTTTCTATGGCCACGCGGAATTCCGCAGGGCAGGAGATAATATCGGAAAGCAATGGTGCATGCGTAGCCCATTCAGGATGCTGCTTCAAAAACTTGATCGACTCCGGAAATCCTTCCATGTTGTCGATAAAACTCTTGGTAAGGTTGAATTCATTTTGTCGTGCATCCAGGTTGCGGTGAATGCTGCGCAATTCTTCACGTGTACCCTCGAGCTCTTCTTCAACAGCATTGATTTGGGTTTGCAACGTGTCGCCGGCTTCTGTAAGCTCCAGCACTACTTGCTTTTTCAGTTGTTCCTCATCACGCAATGATTGGAGCTGTTGCTGAAACTGTGAATGTTCATTTTGCCGTTGGTTAAATTCTCCTTCACCACGTTCTTGTTCCTGCAGTAAATTTTGTTTCTGCACATCGCGAATGGTGATGTTCTTTTCCGTTTCTGAAATTTCACGGTCAAGCTCACGCATCACTGAAGTCTGCTCTTCCAGCCGTGTTTTTATACCACTGTGATCAGCGCGTATATTTTCCAAAACCTGTTTTGCAATTTCCAGCTCTTGTGTAAAAGTGTTGAAGAAATCGTGTTCCCTGGATTTCTGCTCTGTGAATCCCTCAATGCCGGTGGCAATTTGCTGCAGGTCTGAAGTGGCTTTGTCATTTTGTGAAGTGAGATTTTCTTTTTTGTCGCGCTGGAATTTCAGGTTTTCAGAAAAAATGTTTTTCTCATTTTCCTTCTGCTTAATGGTGGTAACAAACACATTCAGCTCACGCTGTGCAGCCAGCATTGCTTTCTCTTTGTTGATGTTATCTGTTTTCTCCTGGGCCAGTGTTGCATCATGCATCACGATATCAGTCTCTAACTTCAGCTTTTTATCTTCTTCCTGCTGTTGTTGCTGCTGCAGGGTTTCAAAAGATTTTTTAAATCCTTCGAGTGTAAACAGCGCAAGTTCAATGCTGAGATTCCGGTATTCTTCTTTCAGCTTATAAAAACGTTCTGTTTTGCGTGCCTGGCTTTCCAGTGCTTTCAGGTTGGTTTGAATTTCAAACAGCAGATCATCTACCCGGTTCAGATCCAGTTGGGTAGCTTCTAACTTATTGAGTGTTTCCTTTTTTCTTGCCTTGTATTTTGAAATGCCTGCAGCCTGTTCAAACAATTTACGGCGGGAATGATCCTTGTCATTAAGAATTTCATCCACCATTCCTAATTCTATGATCGCATAGGAATCACTGCTGATGCCTGTGTCGAGAAAAAGCGAAGTGATGTCTTTCAGGCGGCAGGTTATGCCATTGAGCTTGTATTCACTGTCCCCATTCCGGTAATAGTGGCGACTAATGGTTACTGTGTGAAATTCTGTAGGAAGAAGGTTCCTGTTATTTTCAAACGTGAGGGAAACTTCTGCCAGGGAAGAGGCTTTCCTGTTTTTTGTACCGTTGAAGATGATGTTTTCCATCTTCTCTGACCGGAGCATGGAGGTTTTCTGCTCTCCCAATACCCATCGGATGGCATCCACCACATTCGATTTACCACAACCGTTCGGGCCTACTACACCGGTTACATTATCGTTAAAGTTGATCACCGTTTTATCGGCGAAACTTTTAAAGCCTTTTATTTCAAGGTTGACTAAACGCACTTGCTGGCTGATTTTAAATACGTCACAAAATTAGGTTACTTCCTCTATGAAAACAGGGTTGTGTGGATAGTGTGGATAACTTGGAGTGGGATGGATTATTGCGGGTTTGATGTACGGATTACCCGTTAGATTGTTATATGGCCTCTTGGGAATGATTTTACACATTGCCAACTGCCACATGACCATGTCGTTTTTTCATTTTACAGCGAGATCCTCTCATAGTTTATAGTTCCAGTTTTCGGGTATATGACAAATTGCACTTAATCCATCAGCGTTTATCTTAGCGTTTTGTTTTTTTAGCGCTAAGACGCTAAGTCGCTAAGAAAATCATCACATGCTTTTTTATTGGCGTCTTTGTGCCTTTGCGTTTATATTATTTTTTTTGATGGGAAATGCAATTTGTCATGCGCCCCAGTTTTCCCAACTACGCACAAATCAACTGTTCATGATACCTTTGCGAAAGTCATGCAAGCCATCGGTTTCTACCTCGCCCTTCCATTTCTTTACCTGATCTCCTTATTACCGCCATGGTTGCTGTATGGCTTTTCAGATTTCGTATGCTTTCTACTGTACAATATAATCGGCTACCGAAAAAAGGTGGTTGCTGAGAACTTAAGAAATTCATTTCCTGAAAAGAGCATTGAAGAACGAAATGAAATCATGCGCAGATTTTATCACTACCTCTGCGACCTTTTTCTCGAAACTTTCAGAACGCTCACGATGTCGAAGTCATTTGCATTGAAGCATGTTACTTTTGATGAATCAGCGATGACACTGTTCAATGAATATTATCATCAGCAAAAAAGCATAATTGTAGTAATGGGTCATTTTGGAAACTGGGAGTGGGCTGGAAATGCCTTCAGCTTGGGATGTAAACAGCAATTGTATGTAATTTATCATCCGCTTGTAAATCCACATTACAACCATTTAATTGTGAATATGCGCATGCGTTTTGGAACAAAGCTGATTGCAATGAAGGATACCTTCAAAAACATGGTGCGCAACCGTAAAATTATCAGCACGACCGCCTTTATTGCTGACCAAACACCATCACCTGACAATGCTTACTGGACCACATTTCTGCACCAGGATACGCCTGTTTTTCGGGGTTCAGAGGCTATTGCCAAAAAACTGAATTACCCGGTGGTGTATGCAAGTGTGCACAGGATCAAAAGAGGTTATTATAAGATTTTTGCCGAAACGCTTTTTGAAACACCGTTCGAAACTGCGGTAGGAGAAATTTCTGAAGCACACACCAGGAAGCTGGAAAGCGAAATACAGCTGCAACCGGAAATATGGTTGTGGAGCCATCGCAGGTGGAAACATAAGAAACCGGCAACGGTGGAAACGTCAACCGGAGCCTAACCATCGAATTTTCAGTATCTTTGCCTATCCTTAATCATAGATGCGACAAGGCAAAGAACTTATTTTAGCGACCAAACCCTACGCGAGAGAAGTGCGTTGGAAAAGCTGGTACTTCACAATCACCACACTTTTAATTCTCATCGCGCTCTTAATAGGAACGGTGATGATTCCTTTCTTTGCAGGAAGATTAATCTGCAGCATTCTTGCGGGCTTCGTACTGGTGCGCTTATTTGTGATCTATCATGATCACCAACACCATTCGATTCTCACCAAATCAAAGATCGCAGATTGGTTATTTACCGGTTTTGGAATTCTTATCCTCGTGCCCACCAGCATTTGGAAACGAACCCATGACTATCACCACTCTCATAACTCCAGGTTATACACGGCAAGCATTGGATCATTTCCGATTTTCACCCTTGAGAAATATCAAAAATGCACCCGCCTGCAGCAGATCGGTTACCTTGCTATTCGTCACCCGCTTACCATCCTGATGGGTTACCTGTCAGTCTTTTTGTATGGTATGACGATCCAATCATTTCTTAGCAGCCCGGGAAAGCACTGGGATTCAATGATTGCGGTAGTGCTTCATGTTGCTTTAAGTGTGCTGATCATAATATTTTTCGGTTGGCAAATATGGCTGCTATCGATTTGTCTGCCTTTTGCCATCGCTTGTGCCATGGGAGCCTATCTCTTCTATGCGCAACATAATTTTCCCGGAGTAGCTTTTAAAGAGGATATTGAATGGAGTTACGATCATGCTGCGCTGGAATCCTCCAGTCATATGGAAATGAATTTCTTCTGGAGATGGGTGACTGCCAATATCGGTTATCACCACATTCATCATATCAATTCCCGCATTCCATTTTACAGGTTGCCAGAAGTGATGGCCGCCATTCCCGAGCTTCAATCAGCAAAAAAGACTTCCCTTAATCCTGGCGATATAATTGCCTGTTTTCGTCTTAAAGTCTGGGACAATAACCGGCAACAGATGATTGGTTTGAAACAGATGGGTTTAACCTGAACAGGACTGGCCTGGTCGTATGAACTTAATATAAAGGATGCTGATATAAATCATTTTATAAATTGATACTCAATTTTCTTCCTGCCGATTCTCTGAAAGAAAACTACTTTCCATGATGACACAAGAAATTAACCTGGCAGTAACTCCTGAGCAAGCTGTGGATGATGAAACATTAAAGCGGTTAATTATTTCATCACTTGGAAAATCCTCGAGTCACTTCAACAGCTTTCGCATTCTGCGTCGGTCGATAGATGCCCGCAACAGGAATATAAAGATCAACCTGCGCCTGCAACTTTTTTTTGGAGCAGTTATTCCTGTAATAAGCAACCCTTCAATTTTATTTCAGCAGGTCGCAGCAACGCATTCAGTGGTGATTGTTGGCGCTGGTCCTGCGGGCCTGTTTGCCGCACTGCGTTTATTGGAAGATGGTATCAAGCCCATAATCATCGAGCGCGGAAAAACAGTGCGTGACCGCAGACGTGATCTCGCGGCCCTAAATCGAAATCATCTGGTAAATCCTGATTCCAATTATTGTTTTGGAGAGGGCGGGGCAGGCACTTATTCTGATGGGAAACTCTACACCCGCAGCACCAAGCGTGGCGATGTGGAAAAAATACTGCAACTCCTCGTGCAGCACGGAGCAGGTGTAGAAATAATGATTGATGCACATCCGCATATTGGCACCAACAAGCTTCCTCAAATAATTGAGCGCATCCGCGGCACCATTTTGGAGTATGGTGGTGAAATATATTTTAATACCAGGCTGAAGGATATTGTAATTGAAAATGGAAGTATCAGAAGTATTGCTACAGCTTCTGTAGAAAGCGGTGAGGAGAAAGAAATAATTACTGAACAAGTGATACTTGCAACTGGTCATTCAGCAAGAGATATATTTCATTTGCTGCATGATAAAAATATCCTGATCGAACCAAAACCATTTGCAATGGGGGTAAGGGTAGAGCACCCTCAGTCACTCATTGACTGGATGCAATATCATTGCGATACAGTTGAGCAAGTGAAAATAAAACGGAAGTTGCTTCCTGCATCCTCTTATAGTTTTGTGCACCAGTCAGAGGGTAGAGGTGTCTATTCTTTTTGCATGTGCCCCGGAGGCATTATTGCACCCTGCGCCACTGCAATGGGAGAGGTGGTGGTAAATGGATGGTCGCCTTCGAAACGGAACAATCCATTTGCTAATTCCGGAGTGGTGGTAAGTATTGAACTGGAAGACCTGGTTTCTTTCAACAGATTTGGAAACCTTGCGGGATTAAATTATCAGCGAAGCCTTGAACAGATGGCTTGTAACACCGCAGGCGGAACGCAAACAGCGCCTGCACAACGGCTGGTTGATTTTGTAAATGGAAAAATTTCTTCGTCATTGCCGGATACGTCCTACCAGCCAGGTATCATCTCTGCTCCATTACATGAGCTGCTTCCTCCATCGATTTCAACACGCTTGCAGGAAGGATTTGCAGCATTTGGAGAAAAGATGAAAGGTTATTTTACGAATGAAGCAGTTGTGCATGGTGTGGAATCAAGAACTTCATCACCTGTAAGAATTCCGCGTGACAAGACTACCATGGAACACCCACAGGTAAGTGGACTGTATCCTGTTGGTGAGGGAGCAGGCTTTGCAGGTGGAATTATCTCAGCCGCTATTGACGGGCAGAATGCGGCAGCATGTATTGCGTTGAAAGCAGGAAAGCAATAAACTGTTGTGAAGAGGAGAGATCGGGATATTACAAGCTATCTCAAAATGTTCCAATACTGGGTTTCATCCTATAACCCCACGCTTA
>JBDSEW010000135.1:0-5156 GCA_039919825.1 Chitinophagales bacterium
CCGTTGTAAACCGGTGCGTGAATGACCATTACAAAAGCTACGGGAAAAATTGCTGCATACAACAGCATCCAGGTATATGATTGTTTAAATCGATTTCTTTTGAACAATACTATTCCAATCGATACAAGGAAACCCAGCATCACCAATTCCGGAACCGTCATATAAATAAAATGTAAGAGGTAGCTCACCGAGTCTATTTTCAGCGAAGACATAATCTGATCATCATATAGCATTATAATATTGTGCTGAAATTTTTGGGTTGCTGCAAGCCCGCCTGTAATGTGTGCAATGCCTTCATGCCAGAAGTTTGGATAGGTAAGCAAGGCTGCCAGTGTACCTGCAATCATTGTAACCGAAAGCGGTAAAAAACATTTTCTGAATAAACCTGCAGTACTCTTTTTATCGGCAGAAAAAAAATACCAGCCCAGTGCAAAGAATCCGAGATACGCCGGCAACAAAATACGACTTATGCGAATACACACTGCCGCAGCCACACTTGCACCCAGTGCAATCACCGTAGAGCGTTGAATTTTTGGAATTGATTCTAAAAATAGAACCAGGTAATAAAACCCTGCAGCAAAAGCTGCAGCAAAGGGAATGTCTTTGGAATTAAAGAATGCATTACCACTTACTATAGGAGTGAGAAAAATGAGCCACAGTGCCAGTAAACCTGCACTCCATCCCTTCAGTTGCTTTGCGATCAGCCCAGTAAATAAAAGCAGCATGACACCTGCCAAAGCACATAAAATATGATGGGTAATAAATGGATTCGAAGGTTTGATCAGTGCATTGATGGCAGGTGCCAGCATTTCGAATAGCGCTCCATAGTATTTCTGATCCGGAAAGGTGATCTTATCTACTTTCAGGGCAGCGTATGTTGTGTCAGATCCAAAACTTGTGAAATAACTGATACTGGCTTTTCCATAATAATAATCTATTGGGGCGTCCGCAGGAACACCCATTCGAAGTGCACCCGCCAGCAAAAACAAACCCATGGCAAGGAGACTGAACCAAAAAACCGGGCGGGCACGAACAGTGAATTTTCCGATCAGAATCTCATCCGTTATGGAAGCTACAGGTAATACCTCTGGAACCTGAAGTGGCTGTTGCTGTACCTGCTGTTTCCGATAATTACTTTTTCGGGAAGCTGTCATGCGAATGTGTGAGAAAAATTTATACAGTATGCCCCTTATGATTGAATATTGATTCAAGTGTGAAACTAAAAATAATAATGAAAAGTAAAATTGGTCCGCAACAAATGGGTGCAAGACAATTTATGATTTCTGACGGTAAATAAAATAAGCGCCAAGACGCAATGGCGCTAAAAAGAGAATTAAAAAAAATTGATCCTTCGCTATTTTCTCAGCGTGCCTTACGCAACTTAAGTGATCATCCTTATCAGAAACAAGTACCTTTCAATCTTCATTGTCATGAAATCAATCTCCAGGTTTTTCGCTCACCATGTGTTCCGGCCATTGCTGGAAAGATACCTTGCAAGTGAGCGCACCTACCGTTACAGCGATTTCACGATTAAAATACTTCCTGGAGTTTTTCATCCTGCCTTTTTCTTCAGCACCAAATTTTTGCTGGCATACCTCCTTGAGTTTAAACTGGAGAAAAAATCATTGCTGGAACTCGGTGCCGGAAGCGGTTTAATCTCCTTTGCAGCCGAACGCCATGGCGCTGTGGTAACAGCAACAGATCTTGGAAGAAAGTCTGTTGAAAATCTGATCCTGAATAAATCATTGCTGAAGTCCGGTATAAGAATTATTCATAGTGATCTCTTTGATAAGATTCCAGTCGTAGAATTTGATTACATCGTTGTCAATCCACCGTATTATCCAAAGCAGCCTGATTCTGATGCTGCACTTGCCTGGTATTGCGGGGCAAATTTTGAATATTTCGAAAAATTATTCTCACGCCTTGATTCCTTTCTGCATGCTGAAACCAAATCGCTGATGGTGCTCTCTGAAGATTGTGACCTGCAACGCATTTCAGCAATTGCCTTTGCTAATAAATTTCTCATGAACAAGGTGAAGAGTAGCAAATTCTGGTGGGAATGGAATTACATTTTTGAAATAAAGAGAATGTGATAGAGAGGGTGATCAGTTATACCGGCAACTTCTGTCATCTCTTCGTAAAAAAACCAATACCGTATTGTCGAGAGTTCTGATTTATCGAATTTTAGAGCATTTACTTAACACTACACCAGCACTTTCTCTACTGGTACAAATATTCTCATAATTCAGTAATTTTCCATCCATCATTGTTGGGGAACCTGAACATCTTTACCGGCGACTTTTTTTTTAAAATTGCTCCTACTGCTTTTCATCACATCCTTTTAAATGTAAAATCGCTTGCCCGCCACCTCCAACATTCTTGAAAGTCCGCCCGCCGCTGCGATACTCTCTTCATCCGCACTTAAAGTATTGCTGTACTATGATCTGTTCAATTATCCTTTAACTGTACCCGAGATTCTTAACCACATCAGACAACATGATTGCAGTGAGCCGGAATTGGTAAAATGCCTCAGCACTTTGTGTGAACAGCAGGTAATATACTATCACGAAGGTTTCTATCTTTTGAAAAACGATCAACAACTTGTGCATCGGAGAAAGAAGGGCAATGAAATGGCGACACAGATGCTGAAGAAAGCAGCGGAGAGGTCCGCTTTAATTGCAGGTTTCCCTTACGTTCGCAGTGTATGTGTCTCAGGTTCCTTATCCAAAAATTATTTTGACGAGACAACTGACATTGATTTTTTCATTATCACCGCTCCGAAGAGGTTATGGTTGTGCAGGTCGCTGCTGATCCTTTACAAAAAAATTTTCCTTTTGAATTCAAAAAAATATTTCTGTGTGAATTATTTCATCGATGCGGATAATCTTGAAATTCCTGATAAGAACCTTTTTACTGCTACCGAGATAATTACACTCCTTCCTTTCCAAAACTATCAACTGTATCGTCAATTTATTAATGTCAATGAATGGGTAAAGGATTTTTATCCCAATGCCTTACCGGCAAATAAAAATAGTTCACCTGAAAAGTCAGGCCGGTTCAAAGCAGCTTTTGAAAAAATCTTTAATACTTCGCTGGGAGAATGGCTTGACCGTTCTTTTTACAGGACAACCGTCAGGTATTGGAAGAAAAAATTCCCCGGATTCGATGAAGAAGAATTTGAAGTGAACATGCGGTCGCGTAAAGATGTGTCGAAGCACCATCCGCAGGGTTTCCAGTTTCGCGTATTGAAGATGTATGAGGAAAACTGCAATGCATTTGCAGCAAAGCATGAAATACTCTTGCAGTAATGGCTGAGATTCTCCTTTCCAATACCTATTTCCTCTCCTTCGATCCCAAACAATTGAAGCAGATGCAGCCCTATGCGCCTTTAGGCACTTTATATGCTGCTGCTGTTTTGAGAGCAAATGGATTTACGGTTGCATTGCACGATACCATCTTCGCTACAGATGTAAATGCTATTGCTCCCGTATTCAAAAAGGAGCTGCCCACTTTTTTTGTTATCTACGACGATGGTTTTAATTACCTCACCAAAATGTGCCTCACCAATATGCGGGAGGCTGCATTTGAAATGATAACCATTGCAAAACAATTCGGATGCACTGTTATTATTTCCAGTTCGGATGCTACTGATCATGTTGCAGAATACCTGAATAAAGGAGCTGACTATGTTATTAAGGGAGAAGCTGAAATTACCTTGCTTGAATTGGTGCAAACACTTGCGGGAGGGCAAGGTGATAGAAGTACCATTCATGGCTTGTCTTACCTGCTGGCAGATGAGATGATTACCACTTCCAAACGTGATGTGCTGCACGCTCTCGATACCATTCCATTTCCCGCATGGGACCTTGTTGATATGGAACAGTATCAAAAAAAATGGCGTGCAAAAAACGGGTATTTCTCGCTGAATCTCACCACCACCAGAGGCTGCCCTTTCAAATGAAACTGGTGTGCGAAGCCGATCTATGGAAATCGCTACAATACCCGCTCGCCTCAAAATGTGGTAGATGAAATTAAAATGCTGCTTCAAAATTATCAGCCGGATCATTTCTGGTTTTGTGATGACATTTTCGGATTGAAACCAGGATGGATCAAAGCTTTCAGTGAGCTGGTGCAACAGGAAAAGTTGCATTTTAAATTCAAGATCCAGTGCCGGGTAGATCTGTTGCTGGAAGAAAATAATATCGAATGGCTGGCGAAGGCAGGTTGTGACACCATTTGGGTAGGCGCGGAAAGCGGATCACAAAAAATACTGGATGCCATGGACAAGGGAACCCGCGTAGAACAGATCTATACTGCCACCAGGTTGCTGAAAAAATATGGCATCAAGCCAGCTTTCTTTTTACAGTTTGGTTATTTGGGTGAAACAAAAGTAGACATTACTGCCACCAAAAAAATGCTGCTCGACCTCATGCCGTATGACGTGGGCATTTCAGTTTCCTATCCATTACCCGGCACTAAATTTTATGAGAAGGTGAAAGCTCAGTTGAATCTGAAAACAAACTGGACAGACTCCAATGATCTTGCAATGATGTACAATGGAACCTATTCCCCCAGGTTTTACAGGCAGCTGCATCGATATATGCACAAGCTATTCAGAAGGCAGCAGGGAATTGAAGGCTTTGGCAATTTTTTAAAAAATCCGTTCCTCTTAAACAGGCAACAACTCCGTAGCATTTTTATGCTGCCCTATTTTATTCCCATGAGTTGGTGGAACTGCTGCAAGCTGAATTTTTTGATCCGGAACTGAAGACCTGCACAAGACGCAATTTTTTTTTGTGCCCTCGCGCCTATGCAGCTATTGTTTTTTGCTACGAAGACGCTAAGAAGCAATCCTACTTTGCGCCCTTGCAGCTATTATTTTTTGCTACGAAGGCGCTAAGGCGCAATCCTACTTTGTGCCCTCGCGCCTTTGCGGCTATTGTTTTTTGCTACGAAGGCACCAAGACGCAATTTTTCTTTGTGCCCTTGCGGCTTTGCAGCTATTGTTTTTTGCTACGAAGACGCTAAGAAGCAATTTTTCTTTGTGCCCTTGCGCCTTCAGCTATTGTTTTTTGCTACGAAGACGCTAAGACGCATTTTTTCTTTGTGCCCTTGCGCCTTTGTAGCTATTATTTTTTGCTACGAAGACGCTAAGG
>JBDSEW010000154.1:0-4069 GCA_039919825.1 Chitinophagales bacterium
ACATCCAGGATTTTATCAGTGACGATCCGCATGGTGGCATCACCTATATTGTTTCTTCTATTCCATTTGGCATTTTACCTGAAGTGGAATGCGACAAGATCATGAAATCCATTCATGAAGTTTCCGACAAGCAAACCATCTTCATTCAATATTCCTATTCTATTATTCAATACCGACGATACAAAAAATATTTCCCACACTTAAAGGTGCAGTTTGAACTCATTAATATTCCGCCGGCATTTGTATTCATCGGCAGGCAGTGACATCTATTTGAATACTTCATTATTCACTCCTTTATTCACTACATAATTGGAAAAGGTAAGCGTGATTCGTCCTTTGCCATCACCTGTTTTTGATTTATCATTGGCTGACCGGTTCAGATCTACAGCAAGCGCTTTGGGAACTTTAAACTTACCGACATCTACCGTAAAAAGCATTTTATCCGGCAATGCATAGTTACTCATGCTCCCATACGTATTTTCAATCAGGATGGTGCCCTGTGACTTTGTGGTCAGCTGGCTTTTAAGTACCAGTCCCCGCAGATCATCGATCCAGAATTTCCCCAATACCAGGTCGCTGGTATCTTTAGAAGGTATTACACTGATGATGTGTGTTTTCACAGTGCCTATCATTTCCTCACCTGTCTTTACTGCAGTAAAACTGTTGGTATCGGCAAGGGTGCTGAAATAAATATTGGCGTTTTGCTTGGGAAGAATAAGAATGCCTGTTGATTTTACTTTAAACTTATCCGGACGTTTATAAAATACTTTTGCGTTGACCGGTTCGATCTTGATGAAGGTGATGTTGCAGTTCACATTTACATCGGCAGTGTAATCATTCACATTTGCAAATCGCTGGTTGACTGTACTGATTACCTGGTTGGGCGATTGTGCTGAAAGCTGGTATCCTGAAAAGAAAAAAAACAGCCATACCGCCATTTGCACAGTTATTAAATGGTGCTTGACTTTTAATTGAATGAAGAAGAGTTTCATAGATCAGCTCAGGATGTCTTTACGTTTAAAATAAAATATGGCAAGGCTCAGAAACAATGCAATGTGAAACAACATCACACCAACAGAGGTGATGACCTGGTTCACGGGCAGCGGATCTTCAAACATGCTGCGCCAGACAATCATGTGTGTAGTAAAAAGAAAAGGCCTGACGACATCGAAGAGCGGAATTTCCATAGTGCCAATGATCGTAAAAAGAATGATGATGGACATAGTGATCATGATCGGGCCGATGGAATTATCGGTGAAGCAGGAAAGCATCAGCGACAATGAACTCACCACGCTTAAACTCACAAAAGCAATTAAAAAAGCGTTCAGGAAGCGCCACAACGTTTCAGAAGATCTAAGAATAGAAATATGATCGCTGTTCAGCACGATCAGGTCTCCCTTGCCAAAAATCAGCAATCCCAGTCCAAGTGCAAGCAATCCCAGCCATATGATCAATAATAAAGTATAAAAACTTCCGGCCGCAAATTTCGAAAGCACAATATTGACTCTTGAAACCGGTTTGGTAGCCAATAAACGAATACTGCCAGCTGCCGCTTCACCTGATATCAAATCTCCGGTAACGAGTGCCACCAGCAACGGCATTTGTACGATCAGTGTCTGCAGCAAAATGTACGTGACTAAATTTCCATTGATGATCTTTCCACCGATCTGAAAGGTTTGCTCCACTTGCTGAATAATGAATTGTACATAACTCTGTCCATCCAGGTATAACGCCAGTTCAATCAATAATACAATTACTGAAATGGCACCAAAGCCTATAAAGCTGCGTGGCTTGCGGCTGATCTTGTACAATTCTATGGATACCAGGTTAAACATGATGCAGGATTTTATTTTTTTCTTCTGTTCGTATTTTCATGGCTGCGATCGTGTTCCTGCGTCAGCTTTAAAAAATAATCTTCCAGTGTTCGTTTGTATGAAATACTGAAATAGCGGATGCCTGCTTCATTCAATGCCACCGTCAAATCCGGTATCTCATTTTTTGAAAGTTTAAAATTAATGTGCTGCTCTGTTATTGACTCCAAATTTTTATTCCATGAAGAATTGTTGATCCATTGCATTGCCTTTTCAACCTCATCTGATTCAATGGTTACCAAAAGTTCTTGCGACGAAAGCAGTTCTGTTACATTTCCCTGTGCTACTGCTTTTCCCTTGTTAAGAATTGCCATCCGCGAAGCGATCAGTTCAATTTCACTCAGGATGTGGGAAGAAAGAAAAATAGTTTTCTTTAAATCCTGCTGCAGGTGAAGGATCAGGTTGCGCACGTCAATAATTCCCTGCGGATCAAGACCTGTGGTGGGTTCATCCAGAATGATCAGCTCCGGGTCGTGTATAAGTGTTTGTGCAAGCCCCAGTCTTTGTTTCATGCCATGTGAAAAAGTTTTCACCTTGTCCTTTTCTCTTCCTTTTAAACCAACGAGTTCCAGTACTTCATCAATCTTTTTTGCGGAAGGATGAAACCCTGATAACCGCGAAAACAACTCTATGTTTTTTACAGCAGAGAGATATAGATAAAAATCCGGTTTCTCAATTATGCAACCTATCTTTCTTAGAATTTCATTGCGGTGCTCCAAAAGATTTTTTCCGAAAATGAAAATACTGCCGGAAGTAGGTTTTATCAGCGACAACAACATCCTGATGGTGGTGCTTTTACCAGCGCCATTGGGGCCCAGGAAACCAAATACATCGCCTGTAAATACTTCAAGATTCAGGTCAGTTACGGCATGGAGAGCACCATAACTTTTAGAGAGGTTGTTAATTTGTATGATGGGAGCTGGTGCCAAGCAAAGTAATAAATGATATTAGGAAGGTATTGTTCATTGAAACACTGGAAAATGAAAGTTCAACAAATTTACTTGCGCAAAAGTAATCCCGGCAAGACTTTTTAGTGAACATTAATACCTTATTTCTGAAGTTTTTGTATTTCCTGCCAGGATATTTTTATTTCTCCTATGAAAAGTGCTTTATTTAACTTTTACATTTTTCAAGTTAATAGTTCAGCACCCTTTTGTAATCCTGACTGGTGCAAGTTAGATTTAGCTTCTTCATTTAGCGATACTATCGCTGGAAGCGATAGCATAGCCCCAATCAACCGATGCTTTACCTTTTTCCCACAGATGCTATCCCTTTTTCAGGGATAGTATCGGTATTGACAAAGTATGATTGTAATTCTTGCATTTTGACTTAGCGTATTTTTAATCCACTCATTAAAAATCTCTCGTTCAACCTTTGCGTTTTACTCATCCCAATAGCTGATCAACCTTTATGGTTCTGGCCTGTCCGGTTTAGGTATATAAAATAAAAATCCGGTAGTAATCTTGCGACGCAACCGGATTTTGATGAAAAAAGAAGGGATGCCTATTGTACTGTCAGCGTAATGGATTTGGTAGTGATATTTCCATCACGATCTGTAATCGTAAATGACCATTCTTCAGTTCCTGCCTGGTTACGGGTAACAATGGTGTAGTCCGTCGAATAACTTTCTTCCTGCGTGCCTGTAAGTGTTACAGTAGTAGCAGTGGTGGTGGTTATACTTCCATCAAATGCATACGAAACATTGAAGGTCTTCATTTCATCTTCTGTTTTCGTAGCCTCGATACCAACGAGTACAGAAGCACCTTGTCCGACAGTGGCATTAGCAGAGGTATAACCTGCGGCAGTCTTAAACTGTACATCAGGTGGAATGTGCGCATCTTCTTCCTTACTGCAGGACGATGTTACAGCGATCACCGCAAGAACAATGAGCAGCACTTTTACTTTTTGATTAACTAGCTGAATGGAATTCATCATGATTAAATTGATTTTAAGTGAAAAAAAATTAGTTAAATGGTAAATGAATGTTGAAAAAAATATTCCTGCCCATGTTGTAAATACCGAAGGATTTAAACCGGGAGAGATGATCGTAATAAGTTTCGTTCAGCAAGTTGTTGCAACCGATGCTGAATTCCACTTCCTGCTTTTTAAAATGTATGTGACTTCGGATGGCAACATCCAGCAGGTAGTAAGAAGGAGTTGATGTTTCGAACTGGCCCGGATCATTTTGCGCAAATACA
>JBDSEW010000164.1:0-5052 GCA_039919825.1 Chitinophagales bacterium
GCATAAACCGTGTGTAGTAGTACGTAACGATGAAAAAAAAATGGATGAGATAATTGCGCTTCAACCCAGTGCCATTGTTATTTCTCCTGGTCCAGAAACTCCTTCAAAGGCCGGCCTGTTGATGCAAATATTAGATCACTTTCATCAACAAATACCGATGCTTGGTATTTGCCTGGGACATCAGGGCATTGGAGAGTATTTTGGAGCAACACTGGAGCGCGCTGAAAAACCAATGCATGGCAAAACTTCCCTGATCTCGCACCAGCACCATCCTATCTTTCAGCAAATCAGCAACCCTTTCCCGGCAATGAGGTACCATTCTCTTATCCTTAAAAATATTGATCGCACACCACTTCATATCATCGCCACCAGCGAAAATGGTGAGACAATGGCTATAGCCCACGACGAGTTAAAATTGTGCGGCATCCAGTTTCATCCTGAATCGATCCTCACACCAGTGGGCCTGCTGTTGTTGAATAATTGGTTAGTATGGTCGCAGTTAAAATAAGCAGGAATGTCAAGGTAACATCTTACCCTACAGGAGAATGAGTTTCTATATACCGTTCCATTGATTAAACTGATCTTTCTATTCTGCAAAATCCCCCTAAATATTGAGGTAATTAATCAATTGATATTACGCTGACTTTTGCGCTGTGTGCAGCGGAAATTACTAACAGGACAGATCGAAGACAGTCCTGTAAAAGCTCACTTAATGCAACAACGGTTTAAATAATCATTTAATGAAATAAACAGTTGTATGTTCACGGGTAATCATAACAGCCAAAGTATTTTTCAATAAAAAACTTATTTTAGCAGCATTAAGCACGTCCAACGCGTATGGAGATCACCATAAAACAGGAAGGCAAGTTCAGGTATATTGAAGAAGGCGAGGGCGATGTGCTCATGTTGCTGCACGGTCTTTTTGGTGCACTCAGTAATTTCAAAGGCATATTGGAGCAGTTTAGCAAAAAGTATAAAGTAGTGATTCCCCTGCTGCCAATTTATGAAATGCCCATCCTCGATTCAACAGTCACCGGATTGGTAAGGTACGTACGGCAGTTTGTAGATGCACGCGGCTACGAATCGATCATCCTGCTTGGAAATTCTTTGGGAGGTCATGTGGCCCAGTTGTATGCACTGGATCAACCTCAAAAAGTGCGGGCAATGGTGCTTACCGGCAGCTCAGGTTTATTTGAAGATTCACTTGGGGGTGGTTATCCAAAACGTGGCGATTATGAATATATCCGTGACCGGACAGCCTACACCTTTTATGATCCTAAAGTAGCTACCAAAGAACTGGTGGATGAGGTGTATGAAATCTGTAACAACCGTGGAAAAGCCCTTCGTGTAATATCTGTCGCAAAATCTGCAATGCGCGAAAACCTGAGCAGATTGCTGCATAAGCTTACCATTCCGGCACTATTAATCTGGGGTAAGCAGGACAGGATTACTCCGCCATTTGTAGGTGAAGAGTTCCACAAGTTGCTTCGCAATTCTGAACTGGTGATGGTGGACGACTGTGGTCACGCACCAATGATGGAAAAACCGGAAGAATTCAATATTATCCTGGATGAGTTTTTGCAAAAACTGAATGTTGCTGCCTGACCATGAAAGCTGCTGAACTAGTTTCTAAAAATATTTCGGCCCTCAAAACTTCCGATACAGGTGCGAGTGCACTTCACCTCATGAATGTATTTCATGTAACTCACCTGCCCATAGTAAATGAAAACCAGTTACTTGGTCTTATTTCAGAAGAAGACATTTTGAATGCACATGGTGAAGACGATGCCATTGGCAGTTTACCACTTTCATTCATGAGGCCTTTTATTCATGAGCATGAGCATTTGTTTGAAGTATTAAAAGTTGCCACTGAATTCCGCCTAACGGTGATTCCGGTAATTGATAAAGAAGAAACTTACCTCGGTGTTATCACCCGCGCCGATCTGCTGAATTACTTTGCACTGCAAACCGACATACTGGAGCCCGGAGGTATAATAGTGCTCGAGGTGCATATAAAGGATTATTCGCTTACGGAAATAGTCCGCATCATCGAATCGAACCATGCAAAGATTCTTTGCTTGTTTGCAGGCACAGACTATGATACATCGAGAATGGAACTTACCATTAAAATCAATAATACGGAACTGCAGCCCATTATTTCCGACCTCGCCAGGCACAACTATACGGTAAAAGAAACTTTTCAGGAAGCCGAATATTTCGACAACCTGAAAGAGCGTTACGATTCATTGATGAATTACCTGAATATCTGATATCTGTTTCCGCGAAAAGTAAGGTTCCATTTTTGTTATACTTTCGTTTCTATGCCTGTTATCAGATGCACTGTTATCACTTCAGTGCTGCTTTTTTTCCTGCTGAATGTTTTTATTGCCCGTGCACAAACTGATTCTGTGCCGGTAAAAGACACGTCTGCCATCAGCATAATCAGAATTAATAAGATAATTATTGACGGCAACAAACGAACTAAAGCAAAAGTGATTTTGCGAGAAATGACATTCGCGCCAGGTGACACAATTGCTTTTGAAGAGCTGATGAAACAAATGGACGAAACCCGTAACCAGTTGATGAACATCGGGCTTTTCAATGAAGTAGTGCTGAACATTAAAAACTGGGAAGGAGAATACATTGATGTATCGGTGAGTGTGAAAGAAAGATGGTACACATTTCCGGTGCCTGCCCTCGATTTATACGATCGCAATCTTAACGTATGGCTGGTTGATCATAATGCCAGTTTGAAGTACCTGCAATTCGGACTACGATTTTACCAGCAAAATATGCGCGGCCGTGATGAAGACCTTAAGCTGGTTGCATTGTTCGGATATTCACAGTTGTACCAGGTGCAGTACAATATTCCTTACATCAACAGGAAACAAAATTTAGGATTGAAACTGGCTACCTCATTTGGCCGCACCAGGAATCTCACGTATGACTTCTATAATAATAAGGACCTGATTTATTTAAATGTAGATGCGTATCAGAAAACAAATTTTTATGCACTGGTTGATTTCATTTATAAACCTGCTTTTAAATACCGTTATATTTTTACTCTGAGCTATAATGATAACCAGATAGAAGATACGATCGCAAAACTTAATCCTGATTATTTTCTGGATGGCCAGACACGCCAGCAATACTTTACCATGCGTGGCATATTTGTCCGCGACTTCAGGGATATCTCCGCTTATCCTTTGAAAGGAAATTTCATGGAGTTATCAATTTCAAAAATCGGTTTTGGATTGTTCGACAATGTAGATATCTTTTCCTCTACTGCAATTTTTGACCAATACCTCCATTTTGGAAAGAAGTGGTATGTGAGTACCCAAAATAAACTCAAGCTTTCTTTTCCCAAAGAACAGCCCTACAACCTTGACAGGGGACTCGGTTATTCCAATGATTATATTCATGGTTATGAATACTACGTGATTGACGGACAAAGCTTTGGGTATTCGAGATTAGATCTTAAGAATGAACTTTTTAAGATCAAAATTAAAACCCCACCCAAAAACCCGTTTTTAAAAGGAGCCAATATTCCCTTTGCCCTGTATGGCCGTGTTTTCGTGAGCGCGGGATATGTGAAAGATGATTTCTTTTATGAAAACAATCCACTGAACAACTCTTTGCTGGCAGGTGGCGGTGTAGGAATGGATCTCACCCTTATTTATGATACCACTATTCGAGTAGAATATTCGATTAATAAACTCGGTGAGCACGGTTTCTTTCTGCATATGAATTCGATCTTTTAATCACACACTTTCAGGTATATAACAAGGATCCCATACCTATTATTTATCAGCGTCATATTTCTTGTTAAATTTGCTTTAACAGTATTAAAAATAATTCCGATTTGCTGAAGATATAATTGCCAGGAACCAAGCCTCACGTCATCAGTAAATCGCTAACTCACATTCTGTAATGAACGTAGCACTCTATTGCCGGAATATAAAAAAGAATGATATCCCAGTGCTCCAGCAAATGCTGGATCAGCTTTCTGAGAATAAGATTGGCGTTTTTATCTACAAACCCTTTTTTGAAAGTGTATGGGCAGATATAAAAACCAGGTCAGGCATCAGCACGTTTGCATCTCACGAAGATATCCGCAATAAGGTAGAATACATGTTTACGCTGGGTGGCGATGGTACACTGCTTGACACAGTTACATTCATCCGTAATTACCCGATACTGGTTATGGGTATAAATATAGGCAGGCTTGGTTTCCTGGCTGATATAGGTAAAGAGGAGATCGGAAATGCTATTCATGCCATCCTCAAAGGTTCTTATGTAATTGATCAGAGAACATTGCTTGAACTCGAATCCAACAAACCTTTGTTTGGTGAAGTAAATTATGCATTGAATGATGTTACCATTCATAAAAAGGACACTTCTGCCATGATCACCATTCATGCATACATCAATGGTGAATTGCTGAACTCTTACTGGGCTGATGGACTGATCATCTCCACTCCTACCGGTTCAACAGGTTATTCCTTAAGTTGCGGCGGGCCCATCATCATGCCAACCTCTGAAAACTTTGTTATTACACCTATTGCACCTCATAACCTGAATGTTCGCCCGATTGTAGTTTCTGATTCCAGTGTCATCTCTTTTGAAATTGAAGGCCGCTTTGAGCAGTTTTTTTGTACGCTTGACTCAAGAACTGAACCTATTGATAATTCCACCCAGATTGCGGTGAAAAAATGTCCGCATAAAATTGGATTGGTCAGGCTTCCCGACCATCATTTCCTGGAAACGCTCCGGAAGAAGCTGATGTGGGGTGCAGACGCCAGGAAGTAGGAAGAGTTTGAAGAGTTTGAAGAGTTTGAAGGGTTTGAAGAGTTTGAAGAGTTTATAATGTTTAAAGTGCATGTCGTTCACAAAAGCGGCCGAATGCATAGCCCGGCTCCCCTTATTAGTAAAAAACCTTACTTTCGCGGTAAGAAATAAACGTTTCACGGCTTCGTTATCGAAACAATTTTTTACGCTACTGTTTCAAACCCTCTTTTGTTTTAACTCTTTGAGAACGAGATCGCTTACTCT
>JBDSEW010000190.1:0-3720 GCA_039919825.1 Chitinophagales bacterium
TTACTTTTTCTGCAGCTTTGGTAAATACATCCTTGACAGATGCATTGAATGGAGGCAACGTCACGTTAACCAGTCCGCTTGTGCTGCAACCATATAGTTATTTATTGTTACAGAAATAAGTTTCGGGTTACAGTCGGAAATGCGAACAAATTCTCTTTCCCGTTTTATTATTAAAGTTTAAACAGCGGTGCCTCTGATTTCAAATGCGGTGCCGGTTCATCTTCCTTTTTTACTTGTGCCTGTCGTCTCAACACAGCTTCCTCCAGGTCCAGTTCATATTCCAGTTTGCGCAGCACTTCTTCACCAAATTTTTTTGCTCGCCTTAATTGTGTTAACTGGTTGCGTTCAAAATGTACAAGCTGGAGCTGTAGCTTATTGAATTCATGAAACACTTCCGTTGAATGCCCTGAATTATCTGCAGTAAGCATTCGCTGATGAATGTGGTCAATCCTGCGCTCGTACTTTGTTTTAATGTGGTGAAGCGCATCACTGGTGGCGTCTTTTGCTGAATAGCTGGCCTCAATCTTTTCGATAGAAGAATACGCAAGGCGAATACGAAGATCTTTTTCTTCCTTCGTCTCATCTTCGGTAGAAGGAATTTTTAAAAACCTGATTATTAACGGCAGCGAAATTCCTTGGAATACCAGTGTTATCAGGATAACCAGGAAAGTAATGAACAGGATAAGATTTCTAAACGGAAATGCCGTACCATCCTGCAAGGTAAGCGGTATGGCCAGCGCAGAAGCCAGTGAAACAACACCCCGCATTCCACTCCAGCCTACTATAAAAACAGATTTCCATCCAGGGTTAGGTTCACCTTTCCGAATAGACGGTACAATGATTCGTGGAAGAAACGCTCCCGGATAAACCCAGGCCAGCCTGACTACAATAATCAACAGGCTGATGATGATACCATATTCAATTGCCTGCCCCAATGTGGTGCCATCAAGGTTTCCTATTATTTGCGGCAATTGCAAACCGATGAGTATGAATACTACCCCGGTTAGAATAAACGTAAGTGTGGACCACACTCCTATTGCCTGCAATCTTGATTCATAAGAAAAAATATCAGCCGCACGAAACGAAAGGAAAAGTCCCGCAGCTACTACCGCCAGCACGCCCGAAAAATGAAAATGCTCGGCGATCAGGTAACAGAGATAGGGCGAGATCAGCGTAAGTGCTGTGTCAACACTTGGTGTGGTTGGAAGAAAACGGTGAATAGCATATACCACATTTGCAACAACCAGTCCTACCACTACTCCCATAATGGCCACCAGGAAAAATTGTCCCGTTGCTTCAATCAATGAAAATTGTCCACTGAGGATAGCCACTATTGCAAAACGGAAGACTATGAGACTTGAAGCATCATTCACAAGGCTTTCCCCTTCCAGCAAAGTCGCAACTCTTCGTGGGATCTTTAAGGTTTTTAACACGGATGTCGCAGCAACTGCATCAGGTGGAGAAATAATTCCTCCAAGTAAAAAGCCCAGTGCAAGTGTGAAACCCGGGATTAGCCACACAGAGAAAAAAGCAACAATGGTAGATGTTGCAATCACCAATACGAAAGCCAGCATTCCAATCGGCCTTTTTGCAGCTAGGAAATCATTCCACGATGTGCTCCATGCAGCCGAATAAAGGAGTGGAGGAAGAAATATCAGGAACACCACATCCGGATCCAGTTTAATAGTGGGCATTCCCGGAATGAGCCAGATCACCAAGCCCGCAATTACAAGCATGATAGGATATGATACCCTGATCTTGTCTGCTACAACCGACAACAATGAAACTCCAAAAAGTAATAAGACAAAAACGATAATCTGGTTTGACATGAAGGTTTTTATAGTTACTACAAGCTATCTCAAAATGTTTCTTTAGGGCCGTCATACTGAATTTATTTCAGCATCCATCTATGTTAAGAACGGATCCTGATCCCGGCTGAGCCGGGACAGGATGACCTGGCTACTTTGTGATACCTTCTAAGATCTTTCGCGCTGCAAAATAAAATTTATTCAGCGATACAGCTTGTACTCAAAGATGCATTTCGCCACCTGAAACATTTATTCCATGTTTAGCGCTTTATTTTTCTCGCAGACTTTGCTTATGACGGAGAACAAAACTGCTCCACCTGCATGACTCTCAAGTTATACATTTCGCAAGCCAAAGCATTTTGTCGAGGTTTAGTGTCATGTTTTTCCCGCAGATTTTGCTGATGATGCAGGATAAAAAATTTGCTCTATCTGCAAAATGTGCGAACTGAATTTTTTCAGCTGAATAATCCAATTTATGCTTGACGTCAGACTTTTCTCGCAAATTTTGATAATGAAGTCCGACAAAAACCTGCTTCACAAGGTGATCTTCGGGGTGTAATATCATTTCTTTTATCTTCGGAACTGAAACAAAATCCTGATGAAAGATAATTTTTCCCGTCAATCGAATGATTACGCCAAATTCCGTCCGCACTATCCTGCGGAGCTATTCGATTTTTTAATGCCATTGATACCAGAACACAAGGTAGCCTGGGATGTAGCCACCGGAAATGGCCAGGTTGCAAACGTATTGGCAGATCATTTTGAAGAAGTGAAAGCAACTGACATCAGCGCAAATCAATTGAAGCAAGCCATTCAAAAAAAGAATATTATCTATAGCGTCGAATCTGCGGAGCAATCTTCTTTTGCAAATTCAACCTTTGATCTGATCACAATAGCACAGGCTATTCACTGGTTTCAGTTTGATGCCTTCTACCGCGAAGTGAGACGAACACTCAAACCCAATGGCATCATTGCAGTAATTGGTTATCCTTTATTTACCATTAATAATGAAATTGACGAAATCATCCTGCATTTTTATTCTGAAACTTTGCGCAACTGTTGGGATCCGGAGCGGAAGTATCTTGATGAAATGTATTCCACCATTCCATTTCCATTCCCGGAAATCAAAACACCTGACTTCAGCATGAGCTATGAATGGACATTGGATGAGTTAACCGGCTTTCTGAACACGTGGTCTGCAGTGCAGCATTATATCAATAGGTATGAAAAAAATCCTGTTGAAGCAGTAAGGAAAGAATTAGAGACAGCCTGGAAAGAGGATGAAAAAAAGAAGGTGAGCTTTCCGGTGATTTTGAGGGTAGGAAAAAATATATGATGTGATTCGAAATTTTCAATCCGAAATCCCAAATTTTAACCACCTTATAATCCCAACACCTCCTTCAATTTCCCATATCCTGTTTTACTCACAGGAATTTTTTGTCCGCTTTTTAATATTGCAAGATGTCCCTCCTTTTCATACGGATCAATTCTGGTGATCTGTTGCACATTGACCATAAAAGAGCGGTGCGTCCGGACGAATTGCTGCGGGTCCATCACCTGCTCAAAATAACTCATCGTCTTACTCTTCAGAAAATAGCCTTCCTGTGTATTGATCTTGACGTAATCATCCGCAGCTTCCAGATACTGAATGTCCTGCATCGGGATGATCTTAATTTTTCCTGATACTTTTACAACAATGCGTTGTTGCTGTGCAGGTGTCTGTATAACAGCTTCCAAAACTGCTGCAGTATTGCTTTTTAAAGCACCTGACTTTCTCTGATCCATCCACTTCTGCATCGCCTTATCAAACCTTTCCCTGCTGAATGGTTTCAGTAAATAATCTATTGCATGCGCATCGAAAGCCTTTATAGCATATTCATCAAATGCAGTAGTGAAGATTACTGCCGGTGGT
>JBDSEW010000218.1:0-13769 GCA_039919825.1 Chitinophagales bacterium
CTTCAATTTTCTCGATTAAAGGGGAGAGGTTAACGACACCGATAAAAGCCAATTGGGGCTTAAGGGTATGTGCGACGGTTTTTACTGCAGTCCAGTTGCAGGAGTTGGAAAGATTCTTCATGGCTTCCATTTGTTCCGGCGCCGTCTCCAGAAACAAATGGATATAATTGGCCATTTTCTCGTGGTCGTCTTTACAAAATTCCTTCAGAAATGTCAGATCAATCAGATTTTCCTGTTGATATTCGTTCATAAGCTGCAGTTAAAATGAATACCCAAGCAAGTGTATTCAATGTTGACATGAAATTAAAGGGAGCAGAAAAAATACGTTGATCCCAGCAACTCTAAAAATATAAAGTAGTTGCTGCATCCACTAAATAAAAATGCCAATGAGGCGTATTTGCCGATTAAGCAGGCATTTAGTGCTACGAAGCGGTAGGCAGCGTATAAAATAAAAAACGGAGTGATAGCTCCGTTTTATAACAGAATCTCACTTGCTTTTCACCGGTATAAACTCGGCGTTTATATGATACTTTAATTACAAATCCGGACTAAAAATATCCCTGAAGTGAAGCAAACAGTAGAATAATCTGCCAATGCCACCGGTGTGTCTGCCAATCATATTCCTGAGTCGACTGACTTCCATTTTCACTTCCTTGTAACCATTTAAATAGGTTACGGGAAAGGAGGGAGCGCAAAAATAACGGGGCGAGAGCCCCGTTATAATCAAATTGTTTATTTAATAGTACCAGCAGATTCACCGGCGATAGAATAATTTATTACCAAACCCATCCAAATGTAGTATCAGGAATGATTGTAAAGAAAGTCTAATCTGCAAACACTGGTTTTTAGTCGTTGAACAGGTGGTTTCATGCAGATGAAGCCCTTTAGTCCGAATCCTCTTTTATTTGCACAGAGTCCAGAGAAGCCATTGAAGAATGCCTTACGAGGCATGGCCTTAGAAAGAAAGTTAGGGTCACGTTTGGATATAAGCTTGTAAAACAGCTATATTCACCATAGAACTAAACCAGTTATGAAAATCAGTTGCCTGGTGGTAGACGATATTAAATTGAACCGTGAGATTGTTCTTGATCTCATTTCCTCTGTCGGTTTTTTAATTGCAGCCGGAATCTGCGAAAATGCGCTTCAGGCTGCAGGATCATTAAAGGAGCTCGAGCCCGATGTTGTTTTCCTGGATATTGAAATGCCGGGAATGTCAGGTCTGGAGTTTATCTCCACACTCGTTAACCCACCATTGATTGTGTTGACCACTTCACACCGTGAGTTTGCGGTAGAAGGGTTTGACATGAATGTATTCGATTACATGGTAAAGCCGATATCCAGGGACCGCTTTCTGAAATGTGCGAATAAAATCTATGAGCATTTTAAGCATCAAAAGGGTATAACCCCACCAGACCAGGTTTTTATAAAATCGAATAATAAGTACATCAGGGTGAAGCTGAATGAAATTATTTATGTGGAAGCGATGCGTGACTTTGTGGTCGTATATACTGAAAAAGCCAAGCTGGTAACCCTGATGAATCTTAAGGAGTTTTCAAAACTACTTCCTGAAACTCAATTTATACGCATTCATCGTTCGTACGTGGTGCCCATTAACAGGGTGGAAGCCATAGAAGGAAACCTGGTGAAAATTATAAACCATGAAATTCCGATTGGAGAAAGCTACCGGAACAAAGTGATGCAACAGTTGTTGGGGAAGGACCTCTGAGTTGATAGAATTTTTCTTAGAATTTATATCAAAGAGCAAAAAGAGCGGGGTCATTCCGAACTTGTTTCGGAATCTCCCGGTAATTTGCATATGCTGCCCACAGGATCCTTCGGAAAATAAATTCAGCCTGGCGGCCTTAAGTGAACATTTTAAAATAGCTTATAATTGAATGTTCTTCCCGATAGGAACCGCGGGAAGTACAAACCGATTTTTATGACGGAAGGTAATTAACTGATATGGTATGATAAAAAGGAAAATAGTGATTGCCGTAACCGGTGCAAGCGGCAGTATATACGCAAAGGTGCTGTTTGACAAGCTGGTGCTGTTAAACGACCAACTTGAAAGCCCAGGCGTGGTAATGAGCGATAATGCAAAATATGTGTGGAAACATGAGCTGGGGGACGTGCCAATTCCTGCAAGTCCATTTATTTTTTTTCAAAAGAATGAATTTACGGCTCCTTTTGCCAGCGGATCAGCAGGTTATGATGCCATGATCATCTGTCCGTGTTCGATGGGAACTATGGGTAGAATTGCAGCCGGAATTTCAGACGATCTGGTAACCCGGGCAGCAGATGTGATGCTGAAGGAGCGAAGAAAATTAATTCTTGTAATAAGAGATACTCCTTATAACCTCATTCATATTAATAACATGAAAACAATAACGGAAGCAGGTGGAATTATTTGTCCGGCTACTCCGTCTTTTTATTCCTTGCCTAAAAACTTTGAAGACCTGGCGGCAACAGTTGTAGACCGCGCTTTGCAGTTGGCAGGTTTTGAATTACCCACCTACCGATGGGGTAAAGGATAGCTCCGGGAAGTCCATTTTCCTGCCTGTCAATTTTTGTATGTTCGTGTTTCATTTCAAAATTCAAAGGCTGCTGTTTATTGTTATGGCACGTTATAGTAATTTCACTGATCAGATCGTAATTTAAGTATGATAAAGTTAAACGCGTTGTTGATTTTTACTTTTGCAATTAGCTATTGCATTGCGCAAACTCCTCCCATTATTTGGCAGAAAACTTTTGGAAATACCGGAAATGAAGTGCTGCACAGCATCACTCCAACAGCAGATGGAAAATACCTTGTGATGGGTATAGCAGATATAAATGGCGGTGACGTGTCCTGTAATTTGAAAGGGTTGCATGATGTATGGGTTTTTAAGATGAATGCAAGCGGCAGTATCATCTGGCAGCAATGCATCGGAGGAAGCCAGGAGGAAGCGAATCCTTATAACAGGATGATTTCGACCAGCGATGGAGGAAGTCTTTTCATCTCTGAGTCATGGTCAAAGGATTTTGATGCTTCAGATCATCACAAACTTAGTGATGTGCTTACGGTGAAGTTAGATGCAAATGGAAATATTCAGTGGAAGCATTCATTCGGTGGAAAAAAATTGGATGTCCCCAGAAGTATCCTGGAATTGCCGGGCCACCGTTATGTGATTGTGTCTCGCTCCACTTCTGCTGACGGTGATGTTCCTGCCAACCTCGATCCTTTAAATTTTGATGCATGGGTATTCATTCTTGATGAAGATGGAAATATTATTTCCAATCATATCTATGGAGGTACCGGTGATGACGACCTGCATAAGGTAATGACGGACACGGATGGCAACTTGCTTTTATTTGGCTTTACTACATCGCATGATGGAGATTTAGCAGGATTGGATGTGAATGGAACAGATGCCTGGATGCTTAAGATAGATACACTTGGAAATGTTTTATCGAGTAAGGTTTACGGGCAGCAAAATGGCGAAGAATTTTATGATGCAATAAAAACAAATGATGGTTACCTGGCATTTGGAATTACCGGTGATCCCGCAATACCCGTTGATAAAGGATCTTATCATGGAGATGATGATCTTTGGGTAGTGAAACTTGATAATGCATTCAACATGCAATGGCAGGGAGTTTACGGCGGAAGTGAGCGGGAAACGATGATGCAGGCTGTAGTTGCTCCTGCAAATAGTGGTTATTACCTGGCAGGTGGCACCTATTCTGCAGATGGTGATGTGGTAAAACCATCAGGTAATGGGAATGATCATTATGTCATCAAGATTGCAGCCGATGGCACCTTACTCTGGACTTTCACACACGGAGGTGGTAAAAAGGATTACATCAATTCAATCACTTCTACCGGAATAGTGGTGGGCGTTGCTTATTCTATAGATGGAGACGTATTGAATTCTGAAGGGAATGGTGATGGGTGGGTTTATAAATTCAAGGATAAAATGGGTGTTGCGGGAAGAAAGGTAAACAGTTTTACCGGTTCAACTGATCTTCTAAAATTTTAT
The DNA here is from genome assembly GCA_039919825.1 of Chitinophagales bacterium. GTDB lineage: Bacteria > Bacteroidota > Bacteroidia > Chitinophagales > UBA10324 > JACCZZ01. The sequence goes on from JBDSEW010000218.1 coordinate 4,020, forward strand.
GTTTTCCCAAATCCTGCAGATGAACAACTGACTTTAGAGTTTTCAGCATCAACGAATACTCTCGATGTGGAAGTAGTTGATTTAACAGGAAGAATTATTCATCATGAAATTATTGCAGAAGCGGATGAAGATTTCGTCATAAATATTGAAACCGGGAACTTGCCAGATGGTATTTACCTGCTGAAAATTACCGGTGAAAATATTTTTCAAACAACGAGGGTAGTTGTTACGCATTAATATTTTGTAATCATGTTATCAGCGCATCAAATCTTCGCAATTATTCTTTCAACATTAAGTCTGGATCACTCCAACATTAAACTCCTTCGTTATGGGTGCATGATTCGCTGCTTCGATTGTCATGGAAATTACCTTGCGGGTTTCCAATGGATCAATAATGGCATCCACCCATAATCGCGCTGCAGCATAGTAAGGTGATGTTTGTTTATCGTACCGCTGCTTGATTTCATCCAGTAATTTCTTTTCTTCTTCAGGAGTAATGATTTCTCCTTTGGCTTTAAGAGACGCCACTTGTATCTGCAACAATACATTTGCAGCCTGTGCGCCACCCATCACTGCAATTTTTGCGGTTGGCCATCCAACTATTATTCGCGGGTCGTATGCCTTTCCACACATTGCATAATTGCCCGCACCATAACTGTTACCAATAATGATGGTGACTTTCGGCACTACACTGTTCGCCACTGCATTTACCATCTTCGCACCATCTTTTATAATTCCTCCCTGCTCTGATTTAGAGCCCACCATAAAACCAGTAACATCCTGCAGAAATACCAGGGGAATTTTTTTCTGGTTACAGTTCATGATAAAACGGGTGGCTTTGTCTGCTGAATCAGAATAGATTACTCCGCCGAATTGCATTTCGCCTTTTTTATTTTTCACCACCTTTCTCTGGTTGGCTACAATACCCACTGCCCATCCATCTATGCGGGCATAACAACAGACGATGGACTTTCCGTAACCAGCTTTATACTCATCATATTCCGAGTTATCCACTAAGCGGTCAATCAATTCATGCGTGTCATATTGTTTGCCGCTGTCTGTTGGCAACAATCCGTACAGGTCTTTTTCATTTTCCTTAGGAGACACAGCAGCTATACGGCTGAAACCTGCTTTTTCATAATCTCCAAGCTTATCTACTATGCTCCTTATGCGATCCAGGCAATCCTGGTCGTTAGCACATTTGTAATCAGTAACTCCTGAAATTTCCGAATGGGTGGTAGCGCCTCCCAATGTTTCCTGGTCAACGTCTTCTCCAATGGCTGCTTTGACCAGGAATGGGCCTGCAAGAAAAATAGATCCAGTTTTATCTACGATCATGGCTTCATCACTCATGATAGGAAGGTATGCGCCACCAGCTACACAACTTCCCATTACTGCAGCAATCTGGGTGATGCCCATAGAGCTCATCTGGGCGTTGTTGCGGAAAATTCTGCCAAAGTGTTCCTTATCAGGGAAAATTTCATCCTGCATGGGCAGAAAAACACCAGCGCTGTCAACAAGGTAAATGATGGGCAATCTATTTTCCATTGATATCTCCTGGGCGCGCAAATTTTTCTTGGCTGTAATAGGAAACCATGCACCTGCTTTCACGGTAGCATCATTTGCGACCACTATACATTGCCTTCCGGAGACATAACCAATTACTACAATCACTCCACCGGCAGGACAGCCTCCTTCATTTTCATACATTTCAAAACCTGCAAACGCACCAATTTCCAATGAGGGCCTTTCCTCATCCAGCAGGTAAGCAATACGTTCGCGGGCAACGAGCTTGCCTTTCTCATGTTGCTTTTCAATATTCTTTTTTCCTCCACCCGACTTTATTTTTTCCAGTCTTGATCTTACCTCGCTTAACAGCAGCAGGTTCTGGTCTTCGTTTTTGTTGAATTGTAAATCCATTTTTTCCATAGAAGACAAAAATAGGAAAGGAAATTTCGTTGTGTAATAATTCCGCTGTCCTCCCTGGAAAGTATTCAGCCATGCCTTTTTAGAGCTACAATGCTTACCGGCGTCAATCGTAAAGATAGTTCGTAACAGTTGCCTTGCCGCTACGCCGGGGAAATTTCAGGCAGAGTGAAGGATAATTGTAAGAATTGTATTGAAGAATGTTGAAGACTGAATATTTTTCAGTCCATTCACCATTGATCTTTTGATAGGCATATTCACCCACCAGGTTATTCTTCGATAACCACGATACCAGTTTATGAAAGGGTATATCAAAAAAAATGAAGGCAGGATCATAGAAGGGATTTACTCTTCCGTCATACAGGTAAGCGATGCTATCTATAAATAATTTGCTACCGTTTTCAACCTGGTATCGTATCACGGAAGAAACATTTCCTGATAAGTATTTAAAATCGTAGTTGAGTTGTGTGACCAAACCACTGGTGATTTTTACCAATTGGCCGGCACTGTAGTAAAAATGGAAGGTGTCATTAATAGCAGCTTCCTGAAACATCATTGTTAAATTACCTGTGCTGTCGTAAAAATTTATTGCATGGTAACCAGGTAAGAATTGGTTAGATACGGGATCCGGATCGAACTGCTGAATTTCCTGCAACTGTGAGTCTAACCATATCATCTCAGAATAGGAAATTAAAACTGACGCATTGTATTTCTCAGTTTTTACCAGGTGATTTTCATTATCATAGATAAGATGATTAGTGTCTGCCAGTGATTCACTGTGGAGAGGATAGTAAATAATTTCTGAAACGCGGAATGACTCAAGTGGAGTGTCATTTGAATCCTTATTGCAGGCAACCAGAAATAGCAAAGCACTCATTACAAAGTAAAGATTTCTAAACATACCTTAAGGTTTGGAACGTAAACATACTAATAAGTATGGTAAGACCAAGCAACCATTGGTTATAATGAATATAGAAAGCGACTAAAAAAAGATTTAATCTCCCTACTTTTACAAATTCCAAAAAAAGAATCAGCCAGTCTAAATTTTTTAACACATGGGAAGAATATTTGAAACGCGGAAACATAAGATCTATGCCCGCATGGACAAAATGGCCAAGGCCTTTACCAAGGTGGGTAAAGAGGTGGCTATAGCTGTAAAAGAAGGAGGTGCTGATCCCAATAACAATGCAAGGCTTCGTGCAGCCATTCAGAATGCGAAGGGTGTGAATATGCCAAAGGAAAGGGTAGATGCAGCGATAAAGCGGGCTGTATCAAAGGATGCCAGCAACTATGAAGAAGTTACCTACGAGGGTTACGGCCCGCATGGTATAGCATTGATAGTTGATTGTGCTACGGATAACTCAACGCGCACGGTGGCCAATGTGCGGATGTATTTTTCAAAAGGTAATGGCAACTTCGGAACCAGTGGTTCGGTGCAGTTCCTGTTTGAGCGCAAGGGAGTTTTTAAAATTTCCAAAGAAGGAGTTAACCTGGATGAACTCGAATTGGACCTGATCGACTATGGTGCAGAAGATATCCAGTCTTATGAGAATGAAATTTATATCTCCACCCGTTTTGCAGATTTCGGATCTATGCAAAAAGGATTGGAAGCAAAAGGAATTGTTCCTATCAGCAGCGAGAAGCAATGGATTCCGTTAAGTACAAAAGAAGTAACCGAAGCAGAAGAAGAGGATGTAGCAAAACTTATTGGCATGCTGGAAGACGATGATGATGTGCTTACGGTGTATCATTCTATGGCATAGCTGAATAGTGAGTATTGAGTATTGAGTAGTGAGTATTGAGTATTGAGTTAGTTAGCAATTCGCAATTCGCAATATTGACCATTCATCATTGACCTTCCATTAAATAGGAAATAGTATGCTTCACATCGATGAAGATATCACAAGAGCTTCTACACTGCCTTCTGAATTCTATACCAGCAAGGATTATTTTGAGTTGTCGAAAGAAAAAATATTTGCACGCACCTGGCATATAGCTGCGAGTTTGGAAGAGGTGAAAACACCAGGACAAACTTTTCCGTTTACACTTCTGCCAGGTTCACTTGATGAACCTTTATTGCTCACCCGCGACAATGATGACCAGTTACATTGTGTTTCCAATGTATGTACACACCGTGGGAATATTGTGTGCGAACGCGGTGGAATAGAAAAAAACCTGCGTTGCCGGTACCATGGAAGGAGGTTCAACCTCGATGGGAAATTTACAGGTATGCCGGAATTTGAAGACGTGAAGAATTTTCCATCTCCAAAAGATAATCTGACTCCTGTACCATTTGAAACCTGGGGCGGATTTGCATTTGCTTCCTTATTTCCTGCTTTTTCTTTTCGCGCAGCCTTCGGGGAAATGATTAACAGGATTCACTGGCTCGATCCATCGGATTACCGGTTTAGTTCACATCATTCAAAGGATTACCTCGTGAATGCAAATTGGGCGTTGTATTGTGAAAACTACCTCGAAGGATTTCACATACCTTTTGTGCATGCCTCATTAAACCAGGTGCTCGATTATGGAACTTATGCGTATGAGATCTACCCATATGCCAATCTGCAAATTGGTTATGCAAGGGCAGGTGAGGACACTTTCAAAATTCCGGAAACTTCTCCTGATTTTGGAAAACACATTGCTGCTTATTATTACTGGATGTTTCCCAACACCATGTTCAACTTTTATCCCTGGGGTTTGTCGGTGAACATTGTGAAACCTTTGTCTGTAAGTCAAACCAAGGTTTCATTTCTCACTTACATTGCAGACCATGAAAAATTTGAACATGGCGTAGCCGCAATGACTGACCGTGTGGAACGGGAAGACGAAGCCATTGTAGAAAATGTCCAGCGGGGAGTTCGCTCAAGGCTCTATGACAGCGGAAGATATTCACCCACCAAAGAAAAAGGTACCCATCATTTCCATCAGTTGATTGCACAGTTCATGCAATAGCGGAAAATTGGCGTTGCTATTGTGTAAAATTGTTGAATACTATTCGTTATCACTTAATTATAAGCTGGCGGAAATGCTGGTGAGAAAAATCAGCTTTGATCTTACTTTTGATCACCACAATCATTTTCTATATTTGCCTGCTACTTAAAAAAATCCAACATGGCAAATCGATTGATAAAAGGAGAAAAAAAACTTTTTGGGGTGTGCAGCGGAATTGCGAATTACTTTGATATTGATCCCACTATTGTGCGGGTTTTATTCGTTTTTGGATTTCTTGTATTTGGAAGTGGACTGCTTTTATACCTTATCCTGGCGATTGCCATGCCTGACAAATGATAAACTTTCTTTCACCGGTGGTTCAGGATTTTCTTGTCACTTAATGTGATGGTTTATTATTAGGTAGTGTCTTATTTTCATTTTGAAACAGAATTTTTTATCCAGTGATTAGAAATCACTGGTAATAGATAACTGTTGCGCTATCTGTTGCACCCGATTTTAATGGGGTGCTCCTTTCTGAAACTGGGACACTACCTATTATTACTGATACTTTAAATAAAGGTTTAATTCAATTACCTTAGCAACTGAAATTCTTTCAGGTGTTTCCACAGCAATTAAGAGCTTATTTAAGACAATTCTATATGTGGACAAGTCCTAAGTTCGACCAGGTATTTGAGGAGCGCTTTCAATTGGAAATTGCGAGAACAGAGATCCTCCGGATTACCATTCTTACCTGGGCAATTTCTGCAGGAATATTGGCCGGGATTTTAAATTTTGTCATATTCATGGAAGATGAGGTGTTCGGCGAACTCCTGTTAACCTTGCCATTCTTATTGGCCGCAATAGTCCTATTGCTTTGCTACGAATATATTTCATGGAGATATGTGAGATCACTTATTGTGAATAGAAGAAGCATCCCCAGACTTTACAGGATCATCAACCTGTTGATTGAAACAAGCTTTCCAAGCCTTGTGCTATTGTACTTTTTATACAAAACAGACAAGTATCTGCTGTTTTTTGTATCACCCGTTGTGTTGATCTATTTTCTTTTTATCGTTCTTTCAACGCTCCATCTTGATTTCTGGATATCTGTGATATCTGGTGCGTTGGCAGGGGTCCAATATTTCATAGTCTCAAAGCTTGTTATTGGAATGGTCCCATCTACGAACAGGTTGTCTCCTTTTCTTTCCTCTCTTACGCTTACAGCAAGCCGGACTTTTATTATTTTTTTGTGCGGTATTGCTGCTGGATTCGTAGCACTGGAAGTTAAAAGGAGGATGATCAATACTTACAAAGCAGTGAACGAAAGGAACCGGATGCGCCAGGTGCTTGGCCAGCAGGTCTCTTATGCATTGGTCGATCACATTATTGATGAAAAAATGGAGATCACCAGCAAGCGGTTATTTGTTTGTGTGATGTTTGTTGACATCCGCAATTTCACCCCGTTTGCAGAAAAGAGTTCACCCGAAGAGGTAATGGATTTTCAAAATAAACTTTTCGGAAGTGCAGCAGAGATCATTAACCGGTACGATGGCATAATCAATCAGTTTTTAGAAGATGGATTTATGGCAACTTTCGGCGCTCCGATTTCTTCTGATCACGATTGCTCGAATGCCCTTAATGCCGGAAAGGAAGTGCTGGCCTATGTGAAGAAGGCAGATGAAGAAGGAATCATTCATCCTACAAGGCTGGGTATTGGTCTCCATTTTGGAGAAGCTGTTACCGGCAATGTAGGTACAGAAACCAGGAAACAATATTCTATTGTAGGTAATGTGGTGATTCAGGCAGCCCGGATTGAACAACTGAATAAGGAATTGTCGTCCCAGTTTTTGATCTCAAGAGAGGTTTTTGACAGGGTGGAATTTCCTGAAGGGGAATTGCTGGGACAGATGATGCTGAAGGGCGAAAGCAAATCACTGGAGATTGTTAAGATTTGCTGATGCTAAGGCAATTATTCAGATGGATGAATAGCTACTTACCATGAAATTATTTTTGACCAATTGATCTTAGGAGTTGATTAAAAGAACGCTCTTGCCTTTTCGTATCAAAAGCGTAATTAGCCCTTGAAATTTTCTCAATTGAAATACTACGAGGCTTTGAGAATAATAGATTTTCGGTAAGAAAGAACAACGCATTGCACTGCTATTGCCATTCTTTTTTCTCAACTTTGAATCGACAAAAAAATATTCATGAAACGTGCTCTTACTCTTTCGCTACTTTTAAGTTCGCTTTGCCCGATTTCAAAGGCACAACCCTGCTCTGATCTTTATATATCAGAATATGTAGAAGGCAGTTCATTCAATAAAGTGATCGAAATTTATAATCCTACTACTGGTACTGTGCAAATGGATGGATACCAGTTGCTGTTATTTTCCAATGGGACCGACACTGCGTCCTTCAAATTTAAGCTGCATGGTCCGCTGGGAAGTCACCAGGTATATGTGATTGCGCATCCACAGGCAGATTCACTGTTGGTTTTGCCACTGGCTGACACAACGGACCTGGTTTGTAACTGGAACGGAAACGATGCTGTGGCATTGGTAAATAATAATGTTGGTGATACGATTGATAATATTGGTGTGGTTGGAGAAGATCCGGGAACTGAGTGGGATGTTTCAGGAGGTGGTACTACCAAAGACCACTCACTCGTACGAACGATTGAAACACAGGAAGGAACAACTGACTGGGCTGTTGGCAGTCAGCAATGGAATTCTTTCGATCAAAATGATTTTTCACATTTAGGAAGCCACACAATTAATAGTTGTCCTGTTGCCAATCCTGAAATAGCTATTTCTGTAGACGAGGCGGTAGTACCAGAAAACATAGGGTCTTTCACCGTGAAAATTAATATCCTGAATCCCAATTCAGCGGCCACTTCCGGCGATGTTAAAGTAAGCGGTGGAACCGCCACGCAAGACGATGATTATTTCTTTACCAATCAAACAGTGACTTTCCCGGCTAACAACGGTGATCCGGTTCTTTTAACTTTGGAAGTAGTCAGCGATGGCATATCAGAGCCAGATGAATCCATAGAGATATCATTGCAGAATGCAACAAACGGTGCCACGATTGGTGCTTCGGTGGTAGTAGTCAAAATTATTGATGATGACGGACTAAGCATTGTTACTCCAGTTAATCCTTCTGTTTCAGTCTATCCTAATCCTGTTATGGATGTGCTTCACATTGAATCACCTAACCTTATAAATGAAATTCATCTTGAAAATATACTTGGAAGGGAAGTCATGCAATTGTTCTCAACAGGGAGAGAACAGATAGCGTTGAACTTAAAAGAAATTCCTGCCGGAATTTATTTCCTGAAAATATACAGCGGTAATTCGATAGAGGTAAGGGAGGTTGTAAAGAAGTAATAGAGAGGGACCTACAATTAATTTATCGTCTTCGCGCCTTGGCGCTTATTGTAATTTTTTTCAGGATTTACAAATTACCGTGCAGCTGAGTTTTTCACGGCTCATTCAGCTTTCTTTTGAACAAGAACCTTATCTACCCGCTTTCCATCCATATCCATTACTTCAAAAAGATAATTGCGAAATAAAAAACTGTCGGCTGATTTTGGAATTTTACCAAGATGGTGCATCATGAATCCACCCAATGTGTTGTAGTTACCTGCTTCTTCTTCTGAAAGATCATGGATGTTTAGCAGCTCGCTCCAATCATCCGTTTGCATCATGCCATCGAACAGCCACGATCCATCTGCACGTTTCACTGCTTCTTCCTGGGTGTGCTGGTCGGTAACCCTGATGTTTCCAAATATGGATTCTACTACGTCGTGTAATGTTACAATACCTTCGAACGAACCATATTCATTCATCACGAGGCTGACATGGTTTCCTGTATTGCGAAAGCTTTCCAGCAATTCCAAAGCAGGCATTGATTCGGGAACGTAGAGTGGTTGCTTTACGAGATCCAATAAATTCCAGACTTCATGTTTGCTGATTTTTATCAGTATGTCTTTAATGGAGGCAATACCTATGATGTTATCCAGGTTTTTTTTGCAAACCGGAAAATTGGTATGTACACTTTGTTCAATCAGCTTATGAATATCTTCCAATGTAGCTTCACTGTCGATCCATACAATGTCATTTCGGTGTGTCATCAGGGTGCTCACATTGCGGTCGGCAGTCCGGAAAATGCTTCGCATCATATCTGATTCCTGTTGTTCAAGTACACCGTATTGCCTTCCCTGTTCAATGAGGTGCTTTAATTCATCTTCTGTTACCGGAGGTTCGTTTGCTTTTTTATTGAATCGAAGGAGGCGCAGAATGAATTTGGTAGAAATACTCAGCAACCAGATGAACGGAGAGGTGACATAATACAGCAATTGCATTACAGGGGCAAGTGCAATGGCAATGGATTCAGGCCGCGTCATACCAATGGTTTTTGGAACCAGTTCACCTAAAACAAGTGTAAGAAATGTGGTAGAGGCGATGGTAACAACAAAACCAAGTATGCCGGCATATTTGCCCAGCCATGCTATTTGAGAAAAATCCTGAGAAAGCCTGTCTGCCACTTCAGTGCCACCGTAGGCTCCGGCAATAATACTTACTGCTGTCATTCCGATTTGGACAGTGGGTAAGAAGCGGTGCGGATCCCGTGCCAGGTTGAGTGCAATTTTTGCCCGCCAGTTACCATGTTTTGCAAGCTTTTCCAACCTGATCTTCCGCGATGAGATCAGTGCCACTTCAGCCATGGCAAAAACTCCGTTGAAGAGGGTCAGAAATAAAATAATGAGGTATTCCATTCGGTACGCCGGGATGATTCAGTGCGAAATAAGAATTTTTTTTGGCAGGAATCCGGCTTTTCGGGTGAAAATTTTGCCAGCGTAGCAGTCAGGAAGGTGAAAAATAAATTTTC
>JBDSEW010000226.1:0-5657 GCA_039919825.1 Chitinophagales bacterium
GGTCAACTCAAACCCTTCAAACCCTTCAAACTCTTCAAACCCTTCAACTCTAAAGTCCTTACACCCTTTTTCCTCCCATATACTTGAAACCATAATATCCCGGAACTCCCAGGGCCACAATAATGAATCCCGGCCATGTATATTCTGGTTTATAGATGAGCAGAATGATACAGAGCAAGGTGATCATCGCGATATAAATAACAGGCAGCACAGGGTAGCCAAATGCTTTATAATCACGTGGCACATCCGGAAATTTCTTCCGAAGAATAAATACACCGATTATAGTAAAGATGTAGAAAAGGAGCACCGCAAATACTACATAGTCGAGCAGGTTGCCATAGGTTCCTGATAAGCACAGGATGCAAGCCCAAATCGAAGAAAATATTGTAGCAACAGCAGGAACTCCCTGCTTATTGAGCTTGCCCATGCTCCCGAAGAATAATTTGTCTTCTGCCATCTTGTAAAACATACGTGGAGCAGTGAGGATCAAGCCGTTCAGGCAACTGAAAGTAGACAGTATGATCAGTGCTGCAACCATCAATACCGCAGAATGACCAGCCATGGCATCAGCTGCCGCAACTCCTACACGGTCATCTGTGGCGAACTGAATACCTTTTTCAAAAACAGACCTGGCATTGGCCTGTGGTATTCCTTCTAATGGCAGGTTCGTGAGGTACACAACATTTAATAAAAGATAAATCAATGCCACCAATCCCACACCGATGCCCATACTCAATGGAATATTCCGTTTTGGATTCACCACTTCATCACCGGTAAAGGTGATACCATTCCATGCGTCCATCGCAAACATGCTGCCCACCATGGCAGAAGCGATGGCCACTATCAACATCCATCCGCTGATGGGAACGCGTTCGAGCAATTGTCCATTTTCTACGATCACTTTTTTTGCATCCCACAGATGTGAAAAATTTTGTGTTATGGCATCACTGTTACTTACAAAAACACCAATAGCTATCAGGCCAAACAGCGCAAGAATTTTAGTTCCGCTGAATACTGTTTGAATCCATTTCCCATACCGCACACCTTGTATATTCACATACGTGAGAAAGGCAATAACCACTATTGCCAATAACTGTTGTGTATTTATTTTCAACAATCCCAAATCTGCAACAATATGGTTGGGACCGAAATAAGGAATAAAAACGCCGGTGAATTTGGCAAAGGCAACAGCAACAGCTGCAATGGTTCCGGTTTGAATCACCCAGAAGTAGGTCCACCCAAACAAAAATCCCATCAAGGGATTGTACGCCTCCCGAAGAAAGACATATTGACCACCTGCCTTCGGAAACATGCTGGTTAATTCACCGTAACACAAGGCAGCGATAATGGTCAGTACACCGGATAATGCCCATACCAGCAAGAGGTAACCGGCAGAACCCACATTGCGTGCAATATCTGCGCTCACAATAAAAATCCCGGAGCCAATCATGGTGCCGGCTACCAGCATTACGCCATCTAATAATTTAATTTCTCTTCTAAATGTACCTTCTGGTTGTTCCATCGGATTATAAATGATTGGAGTAAATGTAGAAATTTCAATGACAGAAAGAAAAGTGCAGGAATCGCACTCAGGAAGAATTATTTGGTTTCCTCGGTTTGAGGGCTTTTATTTGCGCGAATCCGTCCATACTCCTCAAAGGCACATCTTGCCTCATTCAATAAAACACACGTTTAATGAAGTTTTTTAGAATCCTTTTTTTACTATTTCTTATGCCGGGCACGTTGGTCTTGTTTTCTTTTCTTCCAGCAGAGAAAAATACACCTTCGACCAGCTCAAAAGGCGTTGTTGCCTTTAACAGTTCCGAGATCTATTATTCACTTGACCTCTATAACCTTGGTTTGTCTTACGAAGCATTCAACCTGGCTTTACAAGGGATGAAAAAATTGCAGGAAGCCGGAAGAGTTGCTCAATGTGGGATCATTTCTATTGCGGATATGAGCCAATCTTCCTCCAAAAAAAGATTGTACATCATTGATCTTGATCAGCAGCAGCTACTATTTCAAACGTATGTGGCACACGGAAGAAATTCGGGGCAAGAATTTGCAGAATCATTTTCAAATCAGCCTTCTTCTTATAAATCCAGCCTCGGATTTTATACAACACTTGATACTTATATGGGCGATCATGGGTTATCACTGCGCCTGATGGGAGAAGAGCCCGGTATAAACAACAATGCTTTCGACAGGGCTATTGTAATGCATGGTGCAGATTATGCAAATGCTGAATTCATACGTGAAAATGGGAGATTGGGAAGAAGCCAGGGTTGTCCTGCAATTCCGGCTAATGTATGCTCACACATTGTAAATGTGTTAAAGAATGGATCTTGTTTATTCCTTTATTATCCGGACAAAAAATATTTGGCAACCTCGCAGTTGCTGCTCAATTGATTTTTGGTGGTCGTTCTATAAACTTTTCAGAGCAGCGGTGACATTATTTTGAATTCGCTGCAAAACATCTTCATCAGCAATCTTTTCAAATTTATTTCCGGTAATCCTTTCATATAATTCGATATAACGGTCAGAAATAATATTGATCCATTCATCAGTCATCTCCGGTACATGCTGTCCTTCTTTTCCCATAAAATTATTGGCGATCAGCCATTCGCGGACAAATTCTTTGGAGAGTTGTTTTTGCGGTTCCCCTTTTTGCTGACGGTCTTCATATCCTTCCAGGTAAAAGTAACGGGATGAATCAGGAGTGTGGATTTCATCAATCAGGTAAAGCCGGCCATCCCTTTCACCAAATTCGTATTTGGTATCAACCAGTATCAGACCATGTTCCCGTGCGAACTGGGTTCCGAATGCGAAAAGTTTTCTTGTAAAGTTTTCTAACTGTTCATAAATATCTTTTGCAACGATGCCCTGCGCAATAATTTCTTCTCGGGAAATATCAAGATCATGGCCTGCAGCAGCTTTTGTGCTTGGTGTGATAATTGGTTCTGGAAACGGATCGTTTTCTTTCATTCCGTCAGGCATTGCCACGCCGCACAACAATCTTTTTCCAAGTTTGTATTCGCGCGCTGCATGGCCAGCCAGGTAACCACGAATCACCATCTCCACTTTAAAAGGAGTGCACCTTTTTCCAATGGTAACATTCGGATCAGGTGAGGCGACTACCCAATTGGGAACAATGGCTGCCGTTGCTTTTAGAAATTGAGCAGCTACCTGGTTCAACACTTGTCCTTTATACGGAATTGGTCGTGGAAGAATCACATCAAAAGCAGAAATGCGATCTGTTGCCACCATTACCAGGTACTGATCATCAATAGTATAAACATCACGCACTTTTCCATGGTAAACAGCTGTTTGATGTGAAAACTGAAAATCTGTCCGATAGATCGCGTTGATCATGAATTAAATTTGCGCTAAGATATATTGAGAAGTCGGAAGTAAATAGCCGGAAGCGCTGAGTAGTGAGTAGTGAGTAGTGAGTAGTGAGTAGCGAGTAGCGAGTAGTGAGTGGAGTAATGAGTAGTGAGCAGTCGGCTTCGCCAAACAATTTAAAAGTGCAACCTTTTTAACCATTAACCATTTAACCTACATTTACGATAAATAATCACGAATGGAAATAAAGACTGCCATCACAGATGAAGATATTCTTAAATGCTGGGAGGTGCTTTTTGCACTTCGGCCGCACCTTAAAAAGGAACATTTCATCCATGATGTAAGAACAACTCTTGAGGACAACCGCCGGTTACTATTTATTGAGGAAGATGGGCTAGTTGTAGCCGCTACCGTTTTTGAATGGGGTTATAATCTTTACAGGGGAAAGTATATTTACATAGATGATCTTTCCACTTTACCTCAATCCCGTAAAAAGGGATATGCAGCTAAATTACTCGATTCGATTTACCAATATGCGAAAGAGAATGACATCAGCCAGGTTCATCTCGATTCGGGCTCTAATGCCGGGAGGTACGATGCGCACCGGTTATACCTCAACAAAGGTTTTAATATTACCAGTTTTCATTTTGCAAACAGCGTGAAATAAAAAAAACAATGGCTGTAGGATATTCAGGAACACCTTTGATCAAGAAACTGGGCATTAAGGAAGGTGCGCAGGTAATGCTGGTGAATCCGCCTGCCAACTATTTTAAGTTGATTGGTCAGCTTCCCAAAGGGGCATTAATAGTTACAGGAAAAAAGGTGGGCATTGATTTTATCCACCTGTTTGTGAAAAGCGCAGAGGAATTGGAATTGTATCTTCCAGCGTTAAGGGAGCGACTCGCTGCTAACGGTATAATATGGGTTTCCTGGTATAAGCAGGCGGCGAAAATCCCAACAGATATTACAGAAGATACTATCAGAAAGAGTGCACTGTCTCTGGGATTGGTCGACATTAAAGTAGCTGCAATAGACGATATCTGGTCGGGTTTAAAACTGGTGATCAGGAAAGAGAATAGAAAGTAGGAGGTCACAGTTGGCAACCTAAAATGTAGATAGGTCGAAATTTAAAACTGACGCCTAATACCTGAACCCTTAAATTCCAATAACACAACCCATGAAACCACAGAACGTAGCCATTTTCATTTTCAACGATGCTGAAGTGCTGGATTTTACCGGACCTTTTGAGGTGTTTAACATAGCCAATACGGTTGCAGAAAAGCAATTGTTCAATGTTTTTCTCGTAGCAGCATCCGAACAAATGATTTATGCAAAAAATAATTTTAAGGTATTGCCGGATTATAATTTTACGGAAATGCCGGAAGCAGATATCCTCATCATACCCGGTGGATCTGGCAGTAAAGTTCAGATGCACCTGGTACCCGTGCTCAACTGGGTTAAGCATGAAGCGGGTAGGGCATCATTGGTTTTAAGCGTTTGTACCGGTTCATTTATTCTTGGCAATGCTGGATTGCTGAATAATCTTGCTGCAACCACTCACCATGGATCATATGATGAATTTGAAAAAGAGTTTTCAACCACCAAACTCATTCGTGGGGTGAAATATGTGGAAAATGAAAAAGTAATTACCGCAGGCGGAATATCAGCAGGCATTGACATGAGTATAATGGTGGTGGGAAAAATTCATGGTAATACCTTGGCGCAGCAAGTGGCAGAAAGAATGGAATATACAATGGCAGGTCATCGTGCACCGATGTAATAGATATATTATAAAAAGAGCGAATCAACTCAGATTTGAGGTGCGTTGAGCAACTACTCAATTATCTCCCGCCAACTTATTTCCCTTTTTCTATTTTTGTCGCCAAACAAAAAAGAATGATCATACGAAGCAGGGCTCCATTGCGAATTGGATTGGCAGGTGGAGGTACAGATGTAAGCCCTTATTCAGAGCAATATGGTGGAGCAATATTAAATGCGACAATAAGCCTTTTTGCCTATGCCACCATTGAACCCCTGGATACCGGGAAAATTATCATACATGCGATTGATAAAAAGGAGGTGATTGAATTTGATTCCTTGGATGAGTTGCCAATCGATGGAGAATTAGTTTTGGCAAAGGGCATATACAACCGCATCGTAAAAGAATTCACCCATAAGCCACTCAGTTTCCGGCTTTCTACCTATGTGGATGCGCCTGCAGGTTCCGGCCTCGGTACTTCTTCAACGCTCGTAGTGGCAATTCTCGGAGCTTTTGCAGAATGGCTTAAGCTTCCTTTGGGTGAATATGACAT
>JBDSEW010000296.1:0-3185 GCA_039919825.1 Chitinophagales bacterium
CGACACACTTGAAAAATTAGACGCACCCGCTTTCAATGATGCTATGCCTTCGCTTCTGGATCATGAGGAGGATGCAGTGAAAAAATTTGCCCTTAAAAAGGCCCGCGATAATCAGTTGCGATCTGTAATTCCTAAAGTGGAAGCGATGCTGAATGATACTATCGCTGATGACCTGCGGATAGACTGCCTGCTTACGCTGACTGCTTTGCAAAAAGATCGTACGGAAGTGCTGCTCACCTACCTGGAGCATTCCAACAGGCATATGCAGCAGCAGGCAATGGTGGCACTTTTCACCAGCGGCGATATCAATGCAATTATTATTGCCGGAAAAAAACTAATTGACTGGATGAATTCCTCTTCGGAAGAACTCAGGGTATTTGCAGCAGAGACAATTGGTAAGGTAGCTGATAAAAATTTCTATACCTCACTTGCACAATTAGTCAACGACCCGTCATCACGGGTACAGAAACGGGCGCTTGAAGCTGCAGGCCAGATTAAAAGCAGCCGCTTGATTCCACTTATCATCGAAAAATTGAACCAGCCTTCCACAGCAATTGCTGCCATCCATGCACTGGTGGGCTATGGTGCAGAAGTGATCAATTATTTCCCCCCAATAACTGACCTGTTGCGCGAAGACCGGAAAATAATTCAGCGCTATATCAAAATTGCAGAACGGGTTTCCGGAGAAAAGGCTCAGGCATACCTTGCAGAAATCCTGCTCACCGATGCAAAGTTGAAAACTATAGCAATCAGTGCCCTCAGGGAAATGAGCTATGCTGCTCCTGAAAATATAAAAGAAAATATTCAGCAATTAATTTTTTCAGAGATCGAAATTGGAGAAGGAATTATTAATTATCTCGACATCCTTAATCAGGAAAAAAAGTCTGAGATGCTTTGCAGGGCCCTTCGTACCGAACTGGATACCTGCGAGACCAATATTTTTTACCTGTTGTCATTTACTTATCAGCGGCAGAAATTCCTTCAGGCATTTGAAAGTCTCCGCTCAGTGAGGAAAGAAAACATCGCCAATGCCATTGAAATTATTGATCTCGGCGTTGCAAAAAAGATTTCCGCCAGGCTAATTCCCTTTATAGAATTTTTGCACTTGGATCACCAGGTAAAGCTAAGCGGGCATCCCATCACCAGTGATGTATTAACTCCGATTAAAAAGATTATTGCCAATGCTCCCATTCTTTTAAGTTCATGGACCACTGCTGCCGCCATCTATACCATGAACCAGATCAATCCTGCGGAAAGCATTTCCTATCTTTCCACTTTTGAAACTCGCGGTGATTATTTGGTAGAAGAAACAAGGAATTTTGTATTGGCTAAACAATTATAAAAAATGCTGTTAATTGAGAAGGTGCTTATCCTGAAATCGCTGAGTATTTTTGAAGAAACTCCTGAACCGCTATTGGTAGAAGTAGCTTCTATACTGGAAGAAATGGAAATGGAAGCAAGCACCACACTTTTTCAAAAGGGAGAAACCGGTAACTGTCTTTATATTATTTACAGGGGCTCCGTTCGCATTCACAGCAATCAACAGACACTTGCCATATTGAAAGAGAATGATTTTTTTGGTGAGCTGTCGTTACTCGATACAGAAGCGCGTTCTGCATCCGCTACCACTGTTAGCGACTCCTACCTGCTCAAACTTGACCAGGAGCCTTTTTATGAACTGATGTCGAACCGTGTGGAAGTAGCTAAAGGCGTTTTGAAAACACTTTGCAAAAGATTGCGGGAGCAGAATGAACTCAACACTGAATTAAAGGCCAAGCTTCAGTCTATTTGAAAATCATGTTTTCAAACCAGGCTTTTAATAGCAGCAAGATGACCGGCTTTCTCACTTCCTCTTAATGCGATAGAAGATTTTGTAAAATAGTGGTGTGATTCCAGGAAACGGATCTGCTTATGATTCCAGTCATCTTCGTCTTTTACCATATGGTACGACCGCCATTCGCGGTACAATGATTTCCCGGTAGCGTAAAAATCATTCCGGCCTAAATAATCGAGATCGGCATCACAGATAATTTCTTCCAAAAAGTTTTTGGGCATTTGCGGAATTTTTGTTGCCATGATCATTCCACAAATGCGCTTGATCTGATCTTCCCGTATACCAAAAGCAGGCAGGAACTCACATGCTATTTTACAACTCCGGTCTTCATGGTCTTTATAGGTATATAAGAATCCGGAATCATGAAAAAGTGCAGCACTGTGTAACAGGATAAGATCTTCTTCATCAGTTACATTTTCCGCTGCTGCAATACGCATTGTCTCACGCGCCACATCGAGTGTATGATGAACACCATGGTACGTAAGCCGAGGGTCTAACCCCCGCCGAAGCTTTTCAGAAATGAACGTCTCTATTTTTTTAAGATCAGTCAATCAGGATACGATAATAGCAAAAGTATTTAAATTCAGGACTTTCAAATATCTCTTCTCCTCAAATTCAAACGGGAATGCCCTGGAAACGCATTTATTAATAGCGCGAAACGGCAACAATTTATAAAAGTTTCCTGCTCAAACATACAAAATCGAATTATTAAAAATGGTGAAGGGGATAATTCCTCGCCTTAACATGATTTTTGAACCAGAATGTTTTTAATGAGATGTGTTGAAATTTCTGAAAACACATAAGCCAGCGCTGCTTTAGGTATAGCTGAAATTTTCAGGTGTATTCAACTACCAAAAATTATATCGTCGGAGTTACTTGGAAGCTGTTTTGAAATGATCTTGAAATTCTTCTATATCTCTGAAACCCTTCGACAGGCTCAGGGTTACTGGCGCGCTGTGGTCATGTTGAACCCTTCGACAACTTGTACTAAGCTTGTCGAAGGAGGCTCAGGGTTACTGGCGCGCTTAGGTCATGTTGAACCCTTCGACAACTTTTACTAAGCTCATAGAAGGAGGCTTAGGGTGACCGGCACCCGGAGGTAATATTGAGCGCAAACTATTTTAAATCGGGCTCCTTGAAAATGACACACTTTCAAAAGCATGAAATTCAACTGCTTAAACCATGCGTCATTAGCAGCACTTCGACAAGCTCAGTACAAGCTTTGTCGAAACCTTGAGCAAGTAATCGTTTTAAATGATTTCAAAACAGCTTCTTCGGCTATATGGAATAAAAAAATCCCTTCCGGTAGCGGAAGGGATTCAGAAACCTATAAAGAAAGATCAGTGGCCTT
>JBDSEW010000313.1:0-6815 GCA_039919825.1 Chitinophagales bacterium
AATGGTTTTGTTGTTTGCTTCTTTGTATCTCACCAATGAACTTCATTTTTCCATCAGTGATGCAGGTATCGTGATGAGCTTTCTTGGTGCAGGCAGTATTCTTGGAAGCTATGCAGGTGGCTGGCTCACCGACCGCAAAAATTACCTCAGCATCATGCTGGTTTCACTCATTGGCAGCTCATTGATCCTGCTTCCATTGCTGATCGCTACCAATGCCATTGCTATTGCCCTTATTATCTTTTGCTATTCTTTCACTGCTGATATGTTTCGTCCGGCAAATGCTGCTGCCATTGCTTCCTTCACCACACCTGAAAACCGCACCCGTTCTATCTCACTCGTTCGCCTTGCGGTGAACTTAGGTTTTTCTGTAGGCCCAGCGGTTGGAGGTATGATTGCATTGCACCTTGGTTATAAATGGCTTTTTGCGCTGGACAGCATTACCAGTTTTTCAGCCGCGATGATGTTGTGGTTTTATTTACCCGGACAATCTCCCGATAAAACTCCCCGTGATCATACGGTGCTGAAGAACAACCGTACTTCCGCTTACCGCGACTGGAAGTACCTGCTTTTTATTCTTTTAGTTGCAGTGTACGGCATGTGTTTCTTCCAGATGATTGCAAGTGTGCCGCAATTCTTCAGTGCCCATTGTAATTATCATGAAGATAAGATAGGATGGCTAATCGCACTCAACGGATTGCTGGTAGTAGTGATCGAAATGCCATTGGTAACTGCGCTGCAAAAACAGAAAAATATTTTCCGTTTTATCATTAGTGGTTCTTTGTGCATTCCTGCAGCATTTGCCATGCTGCTTGTAGGTCATTGTGTTTTGATATGGCCGGTGATAT
This sequence comes from Chitinophagales bacterium, assembly GCA_039919825.1. Classification (GTDB taxonomy): domain Bacteria; phylum Bacteroidota; class Bacteroidia; order Chitinophagales; family UBA10324; genus JACCZZ01. The sequence continues at coordinate 846 of JBDSEW010000313.1, forward strand.
ATATTGTGATTATCACATTTTCCGAAATATTCGCCATGCCCTTTATGATGAATTATGCGTTATCTCAACCACTGAAAGAACGGCAGGGACAATACGCCGCCCTGTATTCGATCGCATTTGGAATCGCATTGATGACAGCTCCACCTATTGGATTGGGTATTGCCGGCAGGTATGGTTTCGATACGATGTTCTATTTCTTCAGCTTGCTGAGCATCCTCGTAGCTATTGGGTTTGCGCTTCTGAACAGAAGCATTCAGGCAAAAAGTATTTCATAGCAAGTGTAGACCTATAAATAGTCCTCCTGTTTCACCGGAAAATAATTTCACCTCTTTTTTTATGCAGCACCACACACACATTCGGTGAAATTTCAATTCGCTTTTCCGTGCCTGAAGTATCAGTCACAAACGTAAGCACTGCCAGCATTGTCTGCTGCCGTTCCGTTTGCTCATTAAATGCAAAGGTGAAAAGACCATCCTGTGAGGTAAAAATGCCGGTATCCTTTAGTGTAAATCCCGCCTGCAGTAAAAACTTTGAAAAATATTCCTGCTCATAAGCTGTTAGATTTAACACGGCCCCATCAAATCTCGTTATTATTTTTCCTTTACGATCTTCATCATATCGCTTCAGGTAAGCTTCTTTCGTCAGCAAATCATCCTGGTAAGGAAGTTTATAATAGTTAAAATAAGCAGTATCATATGCCATCATCCAGAAACCTAAAGCGCTCTGATTGTAAAAAACAGCATCATTTATATAAAGGCCATGGAACCAAGGAATTTTACCGGCGGCTGTTTCCTTCTCCTGAACAAATGGTTCCATAGGGTACTTTTCAGACAATAAAGATTGCAGCAGATTGAGATCTTTCAACCGGTCTGCACTGAAACCGATTCCAATGGATCCCAAAGGTGCATTTGCATAGGAGGACGTATCAAAGAATTCGATGTAATTATTAATGCCGTATAAATAGGTGCCTGTCCATGTTTCACTGCTGCCAGTTGAAGTTCTGATCTCAAAGCCTGCCAGTTCTTTTTTTACAAAGTCCAAATGTTGAATAGCATGCAGGTCTTCATTCCTGAGAACTACATAAAGATGGTTAAAGGATAATTGCGGAATTTGTGAGGGCTGCGCATGAGTGAAAAACGGCAAAAAATAAAGGCAGACCTGAATACACTTTATCATGTTATTATTGTTGTGGATCAAACGAAGTTAAGAACAAAAACATGTGTTGTTCAACAATCATTACATACATCAAAAAAGTCTGCAGGAAATAAATAATCTCTAATTTGCGGGAAGCCACATTTTAAAATGGATCTTAAAATGCAAAAGATAATTACACTTTTACTGCTCAATCTAATTGCTTACGCTACATTTTCTCAAAGCGGTTCGGAAACATTTACCTCTTCAGGTACCTACACGGTTCCTGAAGGAATTACCCTGATCAGTATTGATGTAATTGGTGCAGGTGGAACCGGCGGAATAAATGGAGGCGGAGGTGGTGGTGGTGGTGGTTACGCAAGTGGTGTTTATTCGGTCACGCCCTTTAGCATACTTACGGTTACCATTGGGGAAGGCGGAAACGGTTCTATTGCAGGCACTTCCAGTGTTGATGCATTCATTTCAGCTTCAGGTGGGGAGAATGGGTTCTCCGTTTCCAATCCCAATCTTGGCGGCGGTGGTGCCGGAGGTGTTGGTATAAACGGCACTATTGTAAATAGAACCGGTGGAACAGGTGGTGGTGGTTACTGGACCTACTTCGGCGGCGGTGGCGGTGGCGCAGCCGGGTCTGCAGGAGATGGACTCACAGGTGGAAATACTATTGTTTGGAATGGAGCCAATTGCCTGACTCCCGGAGGTGTTGGTGGTGGAAATGGAGGTGTACCTGGTGGAAGCGGAGGTAAAGGCGCAGGATTTACAGATGCCTTTTGCAGCGTTTCTAATCCTGCGGAAGATGGATTGAATTATGGCGGAGGCGGCGGTGGTGGAAATGGCAACGGTGGCGGACCTGCTGCCGGAGCAGGTGGATATTGCAAAATCTCCTTTTGCCTTTTGGATGTTTCCACAACAGTTACAGATGCTACCATCACAGTAAACAATTCATTTTCCAATTTCAAATGGATAGATTGCAACAATGGAAATTTACCCATTCCAGGAGCAAATGGCCCGAGTTATACCGCCACTCAAAACGGGAGCTATGCAGTAATTGTTTCCAATGAAATTTGCAGCGATACATCGGACTGTGTGGATATTCTGAATACCGGTTTAAGCAACACGCCGAAGGATGCGTTTGAAGTGTATCCAACCACCTTCACCAACTATATCCATATTCAGCACGCTACAGGCCATGAAAAATTTGAGTTGCTGAGCACTACAGGGCAACTGGTCTGGAGCGGAAAACATGTTGAGCAGCAGGATTTTTCTGAACTGGCTGCAGGATGGTACTTTTTGAATGTGAAAAATGAGGAGGGAAAACAATCGATCAAATTGATGAAACAATAAGTTCATCCGCTTTATCAGTTTCTTTTCAAAATTGACTTAACTCAGGTTAAAATGTTCACTTGCCATTTTCTCAATGGCAGTACCAATGGCCAGTGACGAAGTAGCTGCGGGTGATGGCGCATTCAATACATGAATGGCATTGCCGTTTACTTCAATCTTGAAATCATCGATCATCTCACCTTCGGGTGCAAGTGCCATGGCACGTACGCCTGCACGTCCCGGAGTAAGGTCTTCGAGCTGCAGGTCGGGAATTAATTTGCGCAATCGTTTGAGGAAAAATCGTTTTGAAAATGCACCGCGGTATTCGTCCCAGCCAAACTTAATGTTCTTTGCAAAGAATTTCCAGGTGCCTCCGAATGAAAATGCTTCTGCAGTATCTTTTAGCGAGAAATCTGTTTTCCCATATCCTTCCCGCTTAAATACAAACACAGCATTGGGGCCACATTCGGTGCCGCCGTGTATCATCCGTGTGAAGTGCACTCCCAGGAAAGGATATTTTGGATCCGGTACAGGATAAATGAGGTTACGCACTTTTTTCAATCCTTTTTCGGTGAGATCGAAATAGTCGCCACGGAAACCGACGATCGCTGTATTTATTTTTGCACCTTCCTTTTTCGCCACACGGTCGCTCTGCAAACCCGCACAGGTGATCACATAAGCGCCGTTGAATTTGCCTTTTGGTGTTACAACATCCGTTGACCCTGTATGCTTTTCAAATGCGGTTACTTCATGGTTCGTCAAAACTTTACTATCGCGAAACTGGGTGCGAATCAATTCAACATACTTACGGGAAACATCAGCATAATCAATGATGCCGGTACAGGGCACCCATAACCCTTCTATTCCCGTACAATAAGGTTCAATCTCCCTGATGCGTGCAGCATCAATTTTTTCTATGCCTTCCACTCCATTTGCAAGGCCATTATTTAACACTTTATTCATGTGTGCCAGCTCTGATGCCTGCGTGGCCACTACAATTTTTCCACAGATATCATGCTTGATCTTATGCTCTTTGGCAAATGCAACCAATTCCCTCCTTCCATCCACACAATTTTTTGCTTTGTATGAGCCGGGCTTGTAATAAAGTCCGGAATGTATTACCCCTGAATTATGCCCGGTTTGATGAGCCGCCACCTCTGGTTCCTTTTCCAGCACCAGGATTTTTTTTGAAGGATACCTCTTATTGATTTTGTAAGCAGCGGCAAGCCCAACGATACCCCCGCCAACGATGATGATGTCAAATTGATTGTTTTCCAAGCGAACTGATTTTGGCGCAAAAGTAATCAGACATAATTTTCCGGATTGAAAAATTTTCATCCTCAAATCCATTGTCCTCTTTCTTAATAGTAGTTAGCACAAACCGGAGTTGGTGCCACCACTTAAAAGACACACTCTTCATATTAAAAAACTACCTTCGAGTGGTGGCACGAATTTCCACCAATAAAATTATTAGGCAGTAAATAAAAACATCGGTTACGTCTCTTTCGCCCCACCACTCAGAAGACAAACACTGCATTATTAAACAAATACCTCCGGGTGGTGGCACGAATCTGCCCGATAAAATTATCCTGTAATAAATAAAACCAACGATTCCGTCTCTTTCGTGCCACCACTCAGAAGACAAACACTGCATTATTAAACAACTACCTACGAGTGGTGGCACAAATTTGCCCGATAAAATTATCGTGTAGTAAATAAAATCGAAGGTTTCGTGCCACCACTTAGCAGACACACGCTGCATTATTAAACAACTACCTACGGGTGGTGGTACGAATCTGCACCAATAAAATTACTAAGTAGTAAATAAAAGCAAGGGTTCCGTCTCACTTTCAAACTTTATTTTATTCTCAAAGCGCAACCCTGTTTTTTCAAGCAATCGTATGGATTGCACATTGTCTTCATTCGTTATAGCCACAACCCTTTGCAATTTAAGTGTTGTCCTGGCATAATTTAACGTAGAAGTGGCTGCTTCAAAAGCATAGCCCTTTCCGGTATAGCGTGCAAGAAAAGCAAAACCAATATCCACATCTTCCAGCGAATCCCGCTTGATCAAACCGCATATTCCAACGGAAGTCTGATCGGATTTTAACTTTACGAGGAGTAATCCAAATCCGAAACGTGAATAACTTTTTACCGGACCGTTCTGAATATAGAGTTTTGCATCATCCAGTGTTTTTATTCCACGGTCACCTATAAATTGAATCCATTCAGGGGTATTAAGTAATTCAAAAATAAAAGGCGCATCCGCATCAGAAAGATGGCACATTATGAGGCGTTCTGTTTCAATAACATCCATATGGCTTTAACGCAAATTTCTTTGAGTCTTCAAAAAACTGATTGTTGCATTAATCGGTACGAATATAAAGCAACTGTACAAGACCTTTCTTAAAAGACCCAATAGTCATGAGCTACGTTTAATTTTTGCCTGTTGAACTATGTAATTCCTTCTCCCGGAAGAATAGGTATCTCTGAAATATAAAACTCAGCAATCAACTTTTTATTCGGCAATAGCAAAACAATAAACTAAATCCAGACACATATCTCCTCAATTCCTTTTCTTCTCAAATCGGGCACCCAACATTCATCGGCTGCATAACCAACAGGAATAAGTAAAAAGGGCTTTTCGTTTTCTGGACGGTTTAAAATTTTTGAAAGAAAATTCATGGGACTTGGTGTGTGCGTTAATGCAACTAATCCAGCATCGTGAATAGCAGCCAGCAGAAAACCACAAGCAATTCCACAACTTTCGGTCACATAATAATTTTGGTGTTTGTGATTATTGTTTTCCAACTCATAGCTTCTTTTAAAAACAATAATCAGGTAGGGTGCGATTTCTAAAAATGGTTTTCGCCAATCTGTTCCAATAGGCTGCAAATCTTTTAGCCATTCGTCAGTCATTCTGCCTTCGTAACTTTCCTTTTCTTCCTGCTCAGCAGCACTGCGAATTTGCCTTTTTATTTCAGGATTTCTCACCACACAAAAGGTCCACGGTTGTTTGTGCGCACCTGATGGTGCTGTAGATGCAGTGAGGATAATATTTTCAATTACACTTTCAGGAACGGGTTTATCAGAAAAATCGCGAACGGTTCTGCGTGTGTTCATCCATTCTAAAAAATGGAGCGTATGGACCTTCATTTCATCAGCAGCAAAAGTTCTTTTACTATACGAAATAAACGGAAAGTTGTTGATGAGTTTTATTTGCATGAAGCAAATGTAAAAAAATTGAAGCAGGCCATTCTCCTGCACTCTCTACCTATTTTTTAGGTAACTAAATTTAACAGAATGTTTAATGCAAGTCAAACGTTCTTACCAAATCACGATTATCAGCACCTGAATGGCAGGAAATGCAGCCGTCACCCTTTTTGCCGGTGCTGAATGATGCCGTGCCATCTGTACTAAATTCTGCCCACTCATAACCGCTTCCTGACACAGAGGAGGATGGGTCCTTTTTCATGACTGCGTATAGATTGATTGAAC
>JBDSEW010000328.1:0-10179 GCA_039919825.1 Chitinophagales bacterium
GCTTACCACTGCTACGGACACTTTGTGCATGCCATCCGGCACGGGAATGGTTCCCCTTGTCGTAAACATGTAGTTGTAGTCATCGAAACAGTTTTTACGGGTATTGGTATCCTGTGAGTAGGCAACCCATGCAATGCTTAGAAAAGAAAGAAATGAAAGCAGTAACTTTTTAGAGATCATTGTGAAGAGTTTATGGCGTTGAATTTTATTTGCGGTAACAAGGTAAAAAATTTAATGTTTGTAGGTAGGATGAGCAAGATTAAGATGGGTATGAATGTTACAATAATACTTTTAAGGACAGTGTTTTCCATTCCGGAATCACTGTCTTTCCGCTAATACTATTCCCCAAACTTCTCCTTCATCATCTTCTCCAAAGCAAACATCTCATCGCGTAACCTTGCTGCTTCAAGGAAGTCGAGCTCTTTTGCAGACTTCTGCATTTTCTTTTTCGTGGTTTGAATTACCTTTTCAAGTTGCGGCTTTGTCATATATTCCATCACCGGATCAGCAACCAATGATGCTTCTTCAGGTTCCACATAAGCGCCTTCGACTATCGGACGTATGAGTAAAACAGATGACTGCTGGTGGATTTGCTCTTTGGTTCTTAATATAGTTTTGGGTGTAATACCATTTTCTTCATTGTATTTCAATTGCTTCTCCCGCCTGCGATTGGTTTCATCAATGGTCTTTTGCATGGAGTCGGTTACCTGGTCGGCATACATGATTACCAATCCGTTTACATTACGTGCTGCACGGCCAGCTATCTGCGTTAGCGATCGCGCATTTCGTAAGAAGCCTTCTTTGTCAGCATCCATAATGGCTACCAGCGAAACTTCGGGCAGATCCAATCCTTCCCGCAAAAGATTTACTCCTATCAGCACATCGAAAACACCAAGCCTTAAATCGCGGAGAATCTCCACACGCTCTAATGTTTCTACTTCCGAATGAATATACCGGCAACGGATGTTCAACCGTGTCATGTATTTTGAAAGTTCTTCCGCCATACGTTTGGTGAGCGTGGTCACTAACACGCGATCACCCTGTTTTACTCTTTCATCAATCATTTCCAGCAAGTCATCTACCTGGTTGATGCTGGGCCGCACTTCAATTACCGGATCCAATAATCCTGTAGGCCGGACCACCTGTTCTACAAAAGTGCCTTCCGTTTGTTCGAGTTCATAATCTCCCGGCGTAGCACTTACATAGATCACCTGGTTGATCATGTTTTCAAACTCATCGTAATTCAGCGGACGGTTATCCATGGCCGACGGAAGCCGGAATCCATATTCCACCAAATTTTGTTTGCGAGAACGGTCACCACCAAACATGCCATGCACCTGCGGGATGGTGGCATGGCTTTCATCAATCACCATCATAAAATCATTTGGAAAATAATCGAGCAAACAGAACGGGCGATCGCCGGGATTTCTATGATCGAGATAGCGTGAATAGTTTTCAATGCCTGAACAATAGCCGAGTTCTTTCATCATCTCCAGGTCAAAAGTTACGCGCTCTTTCAAGCGTGTTGCTTCCACAAATTTTCCGATGTTCTTAAAATATTCTACCTGCAGGTTCATGTCATCCTGGATCTGGTTCATGATCTCTGTGAACTGATCTTTAGGTGTGATGTACATGTTGGCAGGAAAGATGGCTGCATCTTCTACTTTCCCAATCTTACGGCTTGTTTCCGGATCGAGTGTTTCAATTTCTTCAATGATATCTCCGAAGAAAGTGATGCGGTATCCATAATCAGCATAGGGAAGAAAAACATCTACCGTATCGCCGGTTACCCTGAATTTTCCACCTTTCATTTCACCGTCGGACCTGGAATACAGGCTATCGACCAATTGATAAAGCAAGCTGTTGCGGCTGCGGGTTTCGCCCACTTGCAACCTTATGATTCCATTGGTATATTCGGTTGGATTTCCAATGCCGTAAATGCAGGAAACAGAGGCTACTACGATAATGTCTTTCCTGCCGCTCATCAGTGATGAAGTGGCACGCAACCGTAATTTTTCCACCTCTGCATTGATGGAAAGGTCCTTCTCGATATACGTATTGGAGACCGGCAAATAGGCTTCGGGCTGGTAATAATCGTAGTAGGATACGAAATATTCCACTGCATTTTCAGGAAAGAAATTTCTGAACTCTCCATACAGCTGCGCCACCAGTGTTTTGTTATGACTGAGTACCAGCGTTGGCTTTTGAACCTGCTGAATCAAATTGGCAATGGTGAAAGTTTTGCCGGAGCCCGTTACACCAAGAAGTACCTGTTCTTTATCGCCACGTCGTACGCCTTCCACCAGTTGTTTGATGGCTTCGGGCTGGTCACCGGTAGGTTTGTATTGAGAAGTTAAGTTGAATGACATGGAAGGTGCAACGACATTTATGAAATCCGGCAAATTTATACCTGTAACACCAATCCTGGTATTAAAATTATAAGCTGCATCTTAAGTAACTCCGGATAAGAGAACAAATACTATTTTCTTTTGCGTTTGAACATTTGTTTTGTATCCTTTACATGATGCGGGTAACTTGACTTTCTTTTCCCAAATCCCTGGGAAGAAGTACTGTTATTACTAATGAGGTATGAAAGAGAAACCTGTATCATTAAATACTGATCTTTATTTCCATCACCCCTTTGTTGCCCGGGTCCGGTGATATATCCATTAATCCCTTCAGGATCAATTTCGTCTGACCTAACGGATAATTCATAAGCAAGCGCTGCCGCAGCCGGATCGGAAAAGTAATTTGTAAACTTATCCTGGGAAACATACTCGGTGCTCACATCATCAATGTAATCGGTAAGGGTAAAATAGTTGCGGTATTCAAATCCAAAAATGAATGTTTCAGAAATATTATACCGCAGACCGAAACCCACAGGAAATACAGGCTGAATCAGTGAATAGGGCTTATGGTCAACGCTATCGAATCCTTGTCCTTCTGTATGAAGCGGTTGTAATTCAACCAGGTTGCCATTATAAAATGTTTTAGGATTGAAATGCATGATGCCGATACCACCCAGGATATAAGGTGCAAATCTATCGCGTTTCGACCCTGGTTCAAAGCGCTTCAGGTTCAGTTCACCGGTGATTGTTCCTTCGAGGATATTCGATTGAAAACTAAGATTCCGGTACCACCTGTACCATTCCGGAGAAAATTCTGTAGTAGGAGTTATGAGTGAATCATTGCCTGCCAAACCGGAATAGGTAAAAGAGCCTTTCACGGAGAACCGGCGCCCTGCATAATACCGGAAGTGAAGTGATCCTGCCGGTTTTAGCAAAGAAGTTTCCAAATCAAAAAATAAGGGCCTTCCGATATAGTTTGCACCCCCAAGATCACCGAGAAAACCGGTAATACCTCCGTCGATACCTATCTCTAAAGCCTGGGAATGCGAAAAAGAAGCCTGCAAACAAAATGCTGACAGCAGCATTAGTCGTAAAATGCAGTTCCTTTTCATGATGAATTTATGTGTTTGCCAAATGTATAAAATTTGCAACACTCGGTGGATTGGCTATCCTTACAGGTGGTTACCAAATTGTGGCATTGATGGTTGGAAATAAAGTAAAATCATAGGTGTCATCCCGAATTCATTTCGGAATCTCCCAATTTGGCAGAAATGACGAAATAAATTCGGCATGACGGTTCCATTTGGCGACAATTTGGTAAGCACCCGTCCTTACAGGTGGATATCAGATTGTTGGAACGCAAACTACATGACAGTTTCAATTGATGGCAATTAGGTAATATCATTGATGCGGATGTTCAGGTAACAGGATTATATCAAAGACTTTAAATTTTTCTCTCCGGAAAATCGTGATAAATTTGTTTCGCACCCTATCTCAACTGAATTAACCCACAAAATTTTTAGCCAATGTCCACCAAAATTTATTGCAGCGCTTTTTTACTCTTCGTTTCTTCGCTGATATCAGCACAAACTGCTTATGTTGATCCTGTTTTCACCGAATATTTCCGCCGCACAGAGGGCTGGACAGCAGGTGATGCCACCATCTCCATCCTATTGCCGGATGGAAGAAGCATGTGGCTGTTCGGTGATAGTTATATTGATAATTATCATGCGGATGATAACTCATTGCCCTGTCTCTTCCAGGTTCGTAATTCTGTGATGGTGCAGGAAACAGATGATCCTAACGAGATGACTACTTACATCGACTATTCAAAAACCGGAGTGGAACGCACGTATTTTAAAATCGGAACGGTTGGTAATTCTGTTTTTTGGCCGGGACACGGATTTGTTAAAAAGGATACAGTTTTTGTTTTTCTGGAAAAATACAATGGCACCACCTATGCCTTCCAGGGAAATTATATGGCACGTATACTGCTTCCCACATTTGAATTGCTAACCATCAAGGCATTGCCGGCAATGAACGGACTGAATATGGGTAAGGCAGTGATTTATGATGCACCTTCCGGTTATTATTATATCTACGGAAATAAGTTGAACTGGATCGTTTTTGAACCCTATGTTGCCAGAACAAAATTTAAAAACCTGCAAAAAGGGAAGTGGGAGTTTTACACCGGCAGCGAATGGTCAAAAAATCCAGCCACAGCAAACAAAATTTCCAACGATCCGGTTTGTGCTTCCTTCAGCGTCGTGAAAATAAATAACAGCTATCAGCTGATCACTCAGGAAAATGGATACCTCACCTGTGGCCTGGGAAGAAACATCTATTCGTATTCAAGTGCCACACCAGGCGGGAAATTCAAAACAAAAAAGACTTTGTACACCATCGAAGATAAGATCGATGGAAATTACCTGCTTACCTACAATGCCAGTTCACATCCACAGTTTCTTGAAAATAATGAATTGCTGATTTCCTACAACGTGAATGATGGAGGAGACACCATTCCACCTGATGAATGCCCTGCTCAATGCAAAAATTTTTTCACCGATAGGATGAATGCTGATTCCTACCGCCCCAAATTTATTCGTGTTCCCCTGAGTTTAATGGGATTGAAAACTGCTGAAATAACCACACAGGTAGTTCCTGTATCCTTGTATCCTGACCCTGCACATGACAATATAAAAATCAATTTTTTTGCGGATCAATCTCAATCATGCACTATTACTATCGTGAATAAAATGGGGATAGTGGTGAGTAGAAAAGAGAATGAGTGGATGGTGAAAGGAATCAATGAAATCGGGATGGATATCTCCTCATTACAGCCGGATATCTACATACTGTATATTCAACCGGCATCAGGAGAACAATTTATAAAATGGGAACGAATAAAATTCATTAAACAATAAAAACGTTCAGAAGGTAAATGGATTTGTGTTTTCCGGCACATGACTTTTGGTCCGTACCAAAGCCAAAAACCGTTAACCGTTAACAGGATCAGGGAACTTCCCATAATCGTAGTATAAACCAGTTTTTTCTGTGCAGTTTTCTGAAATTCCACAGCAGGCAGCAAATCGCTTTCCATTGGAAGAAGAAGAGTCCAAAAATGAATTGAATGTGAGGCTTTATTGCCGAGGGTTTCGCAATCATATCACAACTGTTTTGTGAAGAAAAAGGAAAATATAAAGTCCGGCTAAAAACTGATCCGCAATCTGAATAATTGCGGATCAGTGAGTTTGTTGTATTACATCGTCAACAAGCTGTCTTTGTTTTTCTTTCCCATATCATCGGTGATCAGGATTAAAAACTTCCTCTCAGCGTAAGAATAAAATTCCGTCCCGGAGCACTGATGCCTGAGGCAAACACCCTGTAATTAGCGTCCAGAATATTTTCACAGGCAGCTTGTACCAGCAGGTTTATATTGATTTGGTATTGTAGCCGCAGGTTCAGCGTCCACCAGGCTGGCATACCTTCAGGAGTCGCATATTGCTCATTGTCTTCACCACCTCCATTGTAATCTTCAATGTGCTTCCACCCATTGTAATTTGCAAACAGCTCACCACGGAATCCTTTGTGATGGTACACAATGCTTGTTTTTCCAATTACAGGAGGAATGTGATCCAGTGGGCTGTTGGCGCTGTCTTCTACAATTTCTCCTTTGGTAAAAGTGATGGTACTCACGAAAGAAAATTCATCAGTGATGTCGGCAAAAATATTCGCGTTCACACCATACAAAAAGGCCTTTCTCTTGTTTTGATTTGCAAGCACCTCGCTTAATTCACCATCATATACAATTGAATCTTGTCCGTTGTAGGTAAACTGGTCTGTTACAATGGCATCACGAAACAGTGTTCCGAACCCAACCACTTCTACTTTAACCTTGTCGCTGAAAATTTTTGAAATGTTCAGATCTGCATTGTATGTTTTCTCTGGCTTCAGGTCCGGGTTGGGAACGACCACACTTCCCGGTGCAGATTCAAAAATCTTTGCAAGATCGTCTACATCAGGTGCATGAAAACCAGTAGAACCGATGAGGGCCAGTCTCCAGTCAGATGCTCCATTCCAGATTGCACCCAGCGATCCGCTCAAAGGCAAATGTGATTGTTTGATTTCATCGAAAGGAAAATCAAAAAATTCCTTACTAACAAAAGTGGAATGCAGCATGATAGATTCTAAGCGCAGTCCGCCGTTCAATACCCATTGGTCGTTGATTTTCCAGGTATCAGTTGCATATAGCCCAATATTCGTCATAGTATTATCACCATCAGGATACCGTGTATCAAGAGGCGAAACTTCACCGGTTTCAATGTCGGTTTCTTCTGCAGTAGAGGTCAGGGAGTTGAAATAGCCTTCCAGGCCAATGCGGAGATCATTGCGTTCGGTGGTTTTTCTTGCATCAAAACTAAAACCGAAGACACCCACTTTTTCATTACGTTGCTGGAGACCGGTTCGGTCAACACGGCGTTGATTGCGGCTTTCCGTGATGTATTGGTAATTGAGGCCACCTGAATAGGAATTGAAAAATCCATTCATGTCATCCATATGTAATTCATAGGAAGCAAGCGTGCGCAATTGCGGGCCATAATACCATTCAGCATTTCTCAATCCCTCACCATCAGGATCGGTCAGACGATCGTAGCGCGGAATATCTGAAGAGTTGGAAAGCTGCAGATTCAGAACATGCTTTACATTATCAGATTGTTTGAACAGTAACTTTTGCAGGATATCATACTGTGAGTAGCCTGAATAAACCTGCTTGTAGATGTTGTCATTTTGCACCAGCGAATCTTTTCCATTGATTCGGTCCACATAGTAAGGACGAAGCCAGATACTGTCGGCAGTTTCATTAAGATTTTTCCCCTGCACAAGATCGTCGAAATCCGTCAAGGTGATGGAAGTTATAGAGCCCAGTTTTGCCCCGCCAATATTTAAATCAAGATGGCCCGTCTTCTCGTTGTTGGCAGAAGCATACCTCAGAAAAGCATTTCCATGCACCACCATTTCACCGCTTGGGGTGCTCAGCGTTGGATTCTTTGTATGAAGGTGAATCACACCTCCAAGGGCGTCACTTCCATACACGGTGGATGATGGGCCAAAAAGTATTTCAGTATTCTCCAGCATGGAAGGGTCAAGCGTAATAATATTCTGCAGGTGGCCCGCACGATAGATGAGATTGTTCATCCGTACATTGTCAACGACCAATAGTACACGGCTTGCTTCAAAACCGCGAAGAACCGGACTGCCGCCACCTTGCTGCGATTTTTGAACCATTACCTGTCCTGTGTTGGAAAGCATTTCTGCAGCAGTGGCAGGATTGGATTGTTGTATTTGTTTTGCATTGATGGATTCCACCTGTTGCGCAACATTCTTTTTTTCTTCTGGTACCTTATTGGCCGATACCACGGTTTCATCAAGCACAATCACGCGTTCTGAAAGTGAAGAATCTGGTTCTGTAGTTTGAGCAGCAGCATTGAAGGTGCAAAGGAAAATTACACTGTATAGTAAAATAAAATGTTTCATTGTAGAGGGTTTAGAATCAGAGAAAGTTTACCTGTCTTTAAATCCACTGAATGGAGAAGTATTCACCATGATTGATGAATTCATCCGGTTGATAAAAGTTGTTAAGTACTCAGGATACTACTGATTCAGGAGGCGGGTTAATAACAGCAGATAAAGGACACTGATAAAAATATAACCGGTAAAAAGAAGATAATATCGCGGATTGACCGGCAGTTACCGTACTTCCGGGAACACCGATGAATACAGTATCAAGAAATTTCAATAATGACCCAGAGCTGTTGCCGGCATTTTCATGTGATGACTGATTTTTATAAAGGTAATTTCCAAGTTTACCTATCAACTCTTTTTCCTTTTCGTCCAGTATGCAGGTAATAGTTAAAGATGCACCTTCAGCAACAATTTTTACGATGTCATACATCTTTCCGTCATACAGAAATTCATGGTCATCTATCTTTAACTTTTCAAATTGCTGCTCCGTAAATGACAGCGTCTCATAGTGATCCGTAAACTTGCCGTTCCGTATGAGTTTTTTCATTTCTGTTTTAACATGCTGCTGGCTGATAGAAAAAACAATGAAGTATCCTGCTGCATAAAACAGCATGATCACCAGCGATGATATGATGGCTATAATTTTCAAAACTTCATGAGCTGGTCAAAATTAACAGAAAAGTGCAAACCTGACTTGAGAAAAGATGGATAAGCTGTAGCAATCAGAGTACATTCAGCAGTTGTTCCTTGATTTTCTCCAGTTCATCCTTCATCTGCACCACCAGTTTTTGAATGGAAGCATGATTGGCTTTGGAGCCCAGGGTATTGATTTCCCGGCCCATTTCCTGTGAGATAAAATTTAATTTTCTTCCGTTGGAATCATTTTCGACCAACACCTTTAAAAAATAGTCGCAATGGCTTCTGAGCCGCACTTTTTCTTCTGTAAAATCCATGCGCTCAAGGTAATAAATGAGCTCCTGTTCAAAGCGGTTGCGGTCGTATTGTTCTGAAGAAACCAGTTCAGTTAGCTGATTGCGCAAACGCGTTTGAATGATTTCAATTCTTTCCTTCTCGTACGTTTCCGCCTGCTCTACCAGCGAAAGAATAGTGGTTACATTTCCTTTAAATATTTTTTCAAGCCCTGCCCCATCTTTTATCCTGAACTGTCTCAGGTCCTCCACTGCCTCGCGAAGCACCTGCATCATGGGAGCCAGGTCTTCATCGGTGTGATTGCTTTTCTCTGCGCTGATCACATCAGGCATTTGCATCACCATCTCCAGCAGGTTCTTTTTCCCGGCCTCCAACTCTTTCGACAAGGATTTTAATTCCTGGTAATACCGTTTTGCCAGTTCTCTGTTGATGGCAATATTTTTTTCATCCACACCTGTCTCCATAGAAATGAAGAGGTCAATTTTGCCGCGTTGCAACTTTTCCGTCACCAGCCCACGCACTTCAATTTCTTTATCCTTAAATGAAAAGGGTAAGCGAAGGTTGAGATCAAGAAACTTACTGTTCAGCGACCTGATTTCTGCTTTAATGGTCTTACCATTTTGTGAAAGTTCTGCCTTCCCATAACCGGTCATCGATTGAATCATATACTGAGTTTAAATTTTAAGTGAGCAATCAGGAAATAGCAACATTTTTTATCCATCTGCACCGGCTGCTTTTTTTGCTTCTTTTTGCTTTTCGTTTTTGCTGAAAGCATTTTTTGCACTTACAAAATAAACACCTGCAAAAATCAGTATCGTGGCAATTACTTTGATCAATGGGTATTCATCCCTGTTCAGCACCAATGCAAAGATGGTAGCCAGCGCGGGTTGAAGATAGATATATATACCCACTACAGAAGGTGTTGCATGCTGCATGGCCATTGTATTCAGTAAGTAAGCAAAGAAAGTGGTGAAGATGACGATGAAGGCCAGTTCTGACCAGAGCGCGGGAGTAAATTGTTGCCAGTCTATCATGGAGAATTCATGCCAGCCCACCGGCATCACAAACAGCCAACCAAAGAAAAATACCCACGTGATCACTGTAACAGGATGGTATTTCTTCATCAGCGGTTTCACGATTACCAGGTAAATGGCGAAGGAGGCAGCATTCATCAAAACCAGCACATCACCAGTAGTCTGTCCGGAACCACGGGTAAGTTCTTTACCGGAAATAATCACGAGCACTGCGCCAATAGCTCCAAGGAGAACTCCAATGATCTTGAGCCAGGTGATTTTTTCATCATGAAAAATTCCCGACAGCAGCAGTATTAATATCGGTGTCGTGGTCATCATCAGTGAAGCATTAATGGGAGTGGTAA